>JBFMEJ010000074.1:0-7051 GCA_040753275.1 Bacillota bacterium | reverse complement strand
CTATAATGACGAAAGCGTCCGGCGCTACCGCGGCAGCCTGGAAATACGCACCGCCGGGGAGGGGCTCACGGTCATTAACGAGTTGCCCCTGGAAGAGTATTTATATGGCGTGGTGCCGGCGGAAATGCCCGCCACCTGGCCGGCGGAAGCGCTCAAGGCGCAGGCGGTGGCGGCCCGCAGCTACGCCCTGGCGCAGCTGGGTACTTACGGGAAATATGGGTTTGATCTGCTGGCCACCCAGAACAGCCAGGTGTATAGAGGTTATGACGGGGAAAACCCGGCGACAACCAAAGCCGTTCAAGAAACCCGGGGGGTGGTACTGACCTATCACGGCCTCCCCGTAAATGCCCTTTTTCACAGCAGCAGCGGCGGTTACACCGAGAATAGCGAAGACGTGTGGAAGGACCGGCTGGCTTACATCCGGGCCAGGCCCGATCCGGAGGATCGCAACGACAGGCATTACAACTGGCAAGTTGTTTATACAAAGGATCAACTGATTGAACAGTTAAAGAGCAAGGAATATGAATTTCAGGACGTCTTTGATTTGACTGAACTGGAGCGCACCGCCACGGGAAAAAGGGTCAAGCGGCTGGCCGTTAAAGGATTAGATAGAGAGGGGAAGCCTGTGGCGAAGGAAATTTCCAATGCGGACCGGGTCCGGACCGTCCTGGGGCTGAAAAGTGCATTTTTTACTATGAAAAAGGAGTTTGATGGGCAGCAAAGGCTGGTCAGGGTTACGTTTCTCGGCAACGGCTGGGGCCACGGCCTGGGGATGTCCCAGTACGGCGCGCGGGGGTTGGCGCAGAAAGGTTATAGCTACCAGGACATTTTGAGATACTATTATTCAGGAGTGACCGTTTCCAGGAATTACGGAGGGTAGGGGTGAAGCTAACCGATTTTGACTACTTTTTGCCGGAGGAACTGATCGCTCAGGAGCCTGCCCCGCGCCGGGATTTGTCCCGGCTGATGGTTGTTTACCGGGATCAGGAGATTATTGAGCACCGGCTTTTTCAAGATGTGATCGACTATTTGCACCCCGGGGACCTGCTGGTCATTAACGAGACAAAAGTCATTCCCGCCCGTTTGCCGGGGAAAAAGGCCGGCAGCGGCGCGAAAGTGGAAGTGCTCTTGTTAAAGCCCCTGGACGGGCGCCGGTGGGAGGCGCTGGTCCGGCCGGGGAGGCGGGTGAGGAAGGGGGATACCCTTCTTTTTGGCGATGGTCTGTTTTCCGGAACGGTAGAGGAGAGCACCGGATTTGGCGGACGGATCATCAGTTTTGCCTGGGCGGGGGATTTTGCGGACCTGCTGGCCAGGGCGGGTCAAATGCCCCTGCCGCCCTATATCAAGAAATACTCGGGAGATCCTTTCCGGTACCAGACGGTTTATGCCCGGCAGGAGGGGTCCGTGGCAGCGCCCACCGCCGGGTTGCATTTTACGGAAGAATTGCTGGCCAAAATCCGGGCTAAAGGCGTGGAGGTGAAGCCGGTTTTGCTGCACGTGGGGCTGGGTACTTTCCGGCCGGTGAAGGTTGAGGACATCACCAGGCACCATATGCATGCCGAATATTACGAAATCAGCGGGGATACCGCCCAGGCCGTGAGCACGGTGAAGAGAAAAGGGGGACGCCTGGTAGCCGTCGGGACCACCACCGTGCGCTGCCTGGAGTCGGCCGCCCTGGACGGCGGCGAAGTGTCTCCCGGGAAAGGGTGGACTGATTTGTTCATCTACCCGGGCTACCGGTTCAAAGTCGTTGATGCGCTGATTACCAACTTTCACCTGCCGCGCTCCACCCTTTTAATGATGGTCAGCGCTTTTGCCGGCCGGGAAAAAATCCTGCACGCCTACCGCGTGGCGGTGGAAAGGCGCTATCGCTTCTATAGCTTCGGCGACGCCATGCTGATCATTTGATCGGCTCCGTCGACCCGGAGCACTTAAGCGACGGTCAACGAACGACTACCCTAAAATATCCCTTTGCCCGCCGTTCGTTTGCCGTCGCTCCGATGCTCCGGGCTGACGAAACATCGGCTTGGTTCGGAGCGAACCAGGCAGCGCTGCAAAATGCGCGCGGTACATTAGTTTTCTTACCTTATAAAGTGCTACGACGTTTACTGCCATTTTAAGCATCGTGTTAACTGCGCGTTTCGCGCTGCCGGTTCGCTGACCTCACCTGCGCCGTGTTTCGTTACCAGCCCTACGCATATGTCGCTCCCGGCAAATCGAACGGCGGGCCGGGATTTTCATCCTCTGTTGTGCCGCGAAAAAGCGGCATGGGGGTCTAATTTCTATCTGAGGAGCAAAACAAGTTGCCTGCAGCGATCGATTTTCGGGTGGTTTACCAGGATCCAGAAACCAGGGCCCGCCTGGGCGTGCTAGAGACCCCGCACGGGCCGGTCCGGACGCCTGCTTTTATGCCGGTGGGCACACAGGCGACGGTAAAAACCATGACCCCCGAAGAAGTGCGCGCCTTAGGCGCGGAAATTATCTTGAGCAATACCTATCACTTATACCTTCGCCCCGGTCCCGAACTGATCCGGAAAGCCGGCGGGCTGCACCGTTTCATGGGGTGGGACGGGCCCATCCTTACGGACAGCGGCGGCTACCAGGTTTTCAGCCTGGCCGCCCTGCGCAAGATTGAAGAGGAGGGGGTAACCTTTCGTTCCCACATCGACGGCGCGGAGCATTTTTTAAGTCCGGAAAAAGCTACCGGCATCCAGGAAGCCCTGGGCTCCGACATCGCCATGGCTTTTGACGAATGTGCCCCCTACCCGTGTCCTTACGAACAGGCCCGGGCGGCGACGGAGCGCACGGCGCGCTGGGCGCGCCGCTGCTTAGAAGCCCGGACAAGGGGCGATCAGGCTTTGTTCGGGATCATCCAGGGGAGCATTTACCGGGATTTAAGGGAAGAAAGTGCCAAAGAGCTGGGGGCATTAAATTTTGACGGTTATGGTATTGGCGGCTTGAGTGTTGGTGAACCTAAAGATGTAATGTATGCGGTGCTGGATTATACCGTCCCCCTGATTCCCGCCGGGAAACCGCGCTACCTGATGGGGGTAGGCTCTCCGGATTGCCTGCTGGAAGGGGTGGAAAGGGGCATTGATTTATTTGATTGCGTTTTGCCGACCCGGATCGCCCGCAACGGGACGGTGTTTACTTCCCGGGGAAAGCTGGTGGTGCGTAATGCCGGGTATGCGGACGACCTTACCCCCCTGGACCCGGAGTGCGACTGTTACGCCTGCCGGCGGTTTACCCGCGCTTATATCCGCCACTTGATTAAGGCTAACGAGATACTGGGCATCCGGCTGACAACCATTCATAATGTACATTTCATCTTTAAGCTGATGAAAAGCATCCGGGAGGCCATCCGGGAAAGAAGATTCAGGCAATATAAAGAAGAATTTTTACAGAAATTTTCGCTTTAAAAAAGGGAATTGGCCGGAGGTGGACGAATTAATCTACAGATACGGAAGGGAGGGTATTTAATGAATCAATCGCTGGCTACCTTGCTTTATGTTGCAGTTCTTTTCGCCCTTTTATACTTTTTACTGATCAGGCCGCAGCAGGTCAGGCAGAAGAAGCACCAGCAGATGATCCGCAGTCTGAAAGTAAACGATCAGATCGTTACGATCGGCGGGATCTACGGAACAATTGTGAAAGTAAAAGAAGATACCTTCGTCGTCCGGGTTGCCGACAACGTGCGCATCGAAATTTTAAAGTCGGCCGTTGGACAGGTCAGGCAGCAAGAGGAAGAAGATAAGGATTAAAACTGGCCGGACATCGGGTTCAAAGGACCAGGATATAGAGGCACAAAGGCACAGAGGCACAAAGGGATAGAGGGGCAAAAAGGAAAATCCTTTTCGTGGGCGCGACAGGATCTTTGACAGGATCTTTTGTTCCGGAGTAGACTGCCGTCTACTCTTTTTCCTGTTCCGGGAGGCGGCTATTTGGTTACTCTGCAGGATGTAAAAAAGAATCCCATCATTGACAGTTTTATTTGCAAGGGAAACGAATACTTAGGCGTAATGGGCTTTACCGAGCACAGTTACCGGCACCTCAACCTGGTGAGTACCATTGCCTATAATATTTTGCGCGAGCTGGGCCACCCCGAAAGGGATGCGGAGCTGGCGGCCATTGCCGGGTACCTGCACGATATCGGCAACGTGGTCAGCCGGAACGAACACGGGATCTCCGGCGCCAGCCTGTGTTTCCCCATTCTGATGAATATGGGCATGCCTCCCGGGGAGGTGGCGGTGGTTATTTCGGCCATTGCCAATCACGAGGAAAGCCACGGGCAGCCGGTCAATAACGTTGCTGCTGCGCTGATTGTGGCGGACAAGTCGGATGTTCACCGCACCCGGGTGCGTAACCCCGATTTTGTCACCTTTGACATTCACGACCGGGTCAACTACGCGGTGGAAAAGTCCGCTTTAAGCGTGGACAGCGCAAGGCGCGCCATTACCATGGATTTGACCATCAACACCGGGATCTGCCCGGTGATGGAGTATTTTGAGATTTTTTTAACCCGGATGATGCTCTGCCGGCGGGCGGCTAATTTTCTGAACTGCAACTTCGAACTGGTTATCAACGGATCTAAATTGCTTTAACAGCGGGAAGGAGAAAGCGGCGGATGAACTGGCGAAAGATTTTGCAGATGGCCGGGATTGTAGCGGCCGTTGCCTTTTTGTGCGTTTTGGCTTTTGCTCCCTTTTGGGCCCGGAACGAAAAGCTGGCCGGGCAGCTCCCCATCATTAAAGGGGTCATTTTAGGCCTGGACCTGCGGGGCGGGGTGCACGTGGTCCTGGAGGCGCAGGATACTCCGGAAGCGAAGGTAACGCAGGATAAGATGAAGGAACTGATCGCCGTGATCGAGCGGCGGGTCAACCAGTTCGGGGTGACTGAACCGACGATCCAGCAGCAGGGCGACCGGCGCCTGATTGTGGAACTGGCGGGGATCGAAAACCCGCGGCAGGCCGTTCGCGAAATGGTCAAGACGGCCTACCTGGAGTTTAAAACCGAGGACGGAAAAACGGTAATTACCGGGGCCGATTTAAAGGACGCCGTGGAATCCAAAGACCCGGCTTCCGGGAAGATTAAGGTGGACCTGACCCTGAATCCCGCCGGGGCGCGCAAGTTTGCCGAGGTGACGGCGGCCAACGTGGGCCGGCCCATCGGCATCTACCTGGACGGGCAATTGGTCCAGAATCCGGTGGTGAGTGAGCCCATCCCCAACGGGAAGGCGGAAATTACGGGCTACGCATCGCTGGAAGAAGCGCATAACGTCGCCGTTTTATTGCGCTCCGGCGCCCTGCCCCTGAAAGTGACGGTGGCGGAGGAGCGGACCATCGGACCGGCCCTGGGCGCTGATTCCCTGGATAAGTCGATGCACGCCGGGGTGGTGGGCGTTGTCGCCATCATTATCTTCATGTTGATATATTACCGTTTGCCCGGGCTGGTGGCCAACTTTGCCCTGCTCATCTATACCTTGATTATCTTGATGATTTTTGTGGGCCTGCACGTCACCATGACCCTGCCCGGTATCGCCGCCTTCCTTTTGTCTTTGGGCATTGCCGTGGACGCCAACGTGATTATTTTTGAACGCTTCCGGGAGGAGCTGCGGACGGGCAAGAGCCTGCGCTCGGCCATCGACGCCGGGTTCAAAAGGGGTTTCGTGGCCGTTTTTGACGCCAACGCCACCACCCTGATCACGGCCATTGTGCTTTACTTCCTCGGCACCGGCCCCATCCGCGGGTTTGCCGTCACCCTTTCCATCGGGATCGTGGCCAGCATGTTCACGGCCATTACCATGACCAGATGGTTCCTGCACCTGGTGGCGGCCAGCGGGGTGGCCAAAAACCTGAAACTTTACGGGGCATAGGGGGTTTTGTCATGTCTTTGCATTTTGTCAGGCTGCGCAAGCTCTGGTATCTCATTTCGATCGTGATTATCCTGCCGGGGTTGATTTCGCTGGCCGTGCGGGGCTTAAACCTGGGGATCGATTTTACCGGCGGAAACATCCTGGAAATCCGCTATGAACAGCCGGTGACCGTGGAAAAGGTGCGGGAAGCGGTGGCCGCCCTGGGGCTGGAAACCAGCCGGGGGGTCCAGCAAAGCGGGGAAAAGGATTTCTTGCTCCGCACCCGGCACTTAAGCCAGGAAGAAGTCGATCAGTTGCTCGCCGAACTGGAGAAGCCCGGCAAATTTACAATTCTGCGCAATGAGTCGGTGGGGCCGGTAATCGGGCGGGAATTGACCTATAAAGCGATCCTGGCGCTGATTATTGCCTCCATCTTAATGGTGATTTATATCACCATCCGCTTCGAATTTAAACAGGGAATTGCCGCGATTATTGCCCTGATTCACGATACCCTGGTCGTGACAGGGATCTTTTCGATCTTTCAGCTGGAAGTGGACAGCGCATTTATTGCCGCCGTTCTGACCATCATTGGATATTCGATTAACGACACCATTATCATTTTTGACCGGATCCGCGAAAATATGCGTTCCCGGGCGAAGGGCGAAAGCCTCGAAGACCTGGTAAATAGAAGTCTCTGGCAGACGCTCACCCGGTCGGTTAATACCGTTTTGGCCGTTTTGTTCGTCCTGGTCGCCCTGTACTTTTTGGGCGGCAGCACCATCAAAAACTTCGTGCTGGCCATGCTCATCGGGGTGGTCAGCGGAATGTACTCCTCCATCTGCAACGCCAGCCCCCTGTGGGTAGATTTTAAGCTGCTGGAAAAAAGGGGCGCACCCAGGGCCGGGACTGCGCACTGATTAAAGTCCAGGCTGCCATTGAGTTTACCGTTGCTGCGCAAGATACACTTTTTGCGCAGCAACGGTAAATTTATTTTTAAGGGAATATCCGCATTTATTGACGGGAAGATTATTAAACAACCGAAACGGGGACCGGTGTCTGCCAGTGGATGAGGCGGAAAAGCGTTTTTGGGAATCTTTGCGGGAAAGGGTCACCGAGCTGGCCACGAAGATGGAAAAGATGAAACTGGCCGAATACGTGGACCTGCTGGAGCACCCGTGGCGCCTTTTGTATGTAAATTTT
>JBFMEJ010000073.1:0-7066 GCA_040753275.1 Bacillota bacterium | reverse complement strand
CTTGCCGAGCTCATCCAGGTAACCGGCGGGCACGCGGGCGGCGTCATGCGGATGGATGCCCACCGCGGCGTAAATAAAATCGTATTCCCGGGCCAAAGCCACCGAATTCCGGGACGAGTCCAGATCGAAGCCCACGTTGACGATCTGCACCACCCCACCAACCCTGGCGCGTTGAATGACTTCTTTCCTGTCCCGATTGTATGCTTCGTCGACCAGGTGGGCGTGGGTATCAACCAGCACCAGCCCGTCCGCACCCGCGGCCGGCTTTAACGCATCGTTCAAAACTGTCCAACTCCTTTAAAATAAGTTAAGTGCCTGGCACTTAACTTATTTAAGCGCCTTCTCCGGGTCAATCCGGGGGAAGAGGGCTTCGGCGCGGTGCGTAGCCAGGTTCTGCGGCAGCCTTCCCCACTGGAGCGAATCCCAGGTCTGTAAATCCGGGCGATCGGCAATGCCCAGCTGGGGCCAGAGCCGGGGCGGAGTAGCCGGCAGGAAGGGGGAAATCAAAACCCCGATGAAGCGCACGCACTCCGCCAGGTTGTATAGGACAGTCTGTAATCTGCCCCGTTTCTCCGGATCCTTAGATAAGGCCCAGGGGGCGGTTTCGTCCACGTATTTATTGGCCCGGCCGATCAGCCGCCAGATCGCCGCCAGGGCGCTGGAAATTTCCCGTTTGTCCATGAACTCCTCCACTATTCCCGGGGTCTCCTCCGCCAGCTCGATCAGTTCCCGGTCGGGTTCCCCGGATTCGCCGGGCGGCAGGATCTTCCCCTGGAAATATTTATCGATCATCCCCAGCGTGCGGCTCACGAGATTGCCCAGATCGTTGGCCAGGTCCTGGTTAATCCGTTCGATCAGCGCCTCTTCGGTATAGTAAACGTCGACGCCCAGGGGCATTTCCCGCAACAGGTAATAGCGGATGGCGTCCACGCCGTATTTTTCGATGAGCACCAGGGGGTCCACCACGTTGCCGCGGGATTTGCTCATCTTGCCGCTCTCCAGCAACAGCCAGCCGTGGCCCATCACCTGCCTGGGCAGTTCAATGCCGGCCGCCATCAGGATAATCGGCCAGATCACGCTATGAAAGCGAACGATGTCCTTGCCGACGATATGTACGTCGGCAGGCCAGAATTTTTTAAACAAAGCGTCATCCTCACTGCCGCAGCCCAGGGCGGAAATATAATTGGTCAGGGCGTCCACCCAGACGTAAATGACGTGCCCCGGGTCGAAGGGCACCGGAATGCCCCAGTCGAAGGTGGTCCGGGAAACACACAGATCCTCCAGGCCGCTCTTGATAAAACTAATCATCTCGTTGCGCCGGGAAACGGGCAAAATAAACCCGGGGTGTTCGTCGATGTATTGCAACAGGCGATCGGCGTATTTGGACATCCGGAAGAAGTAGCTTTCCTCCGCCACTTTTTCCACCGGCCGCCCGCAGTCCGGGCATTTTCCCTCCTCCAGGCGCCCCTGGGTCCACATGGTTTCGCAGGGGGTGCAATACCAGCCCTCATAGACGGCTTTGTAAATATCGCCCTGCTCGTAAAGCCTGCTGAAGATCGCCTGGACCACCCTTTTGTGCCTTTCCTCCGTGGTGCGGATAAAATCGTCGTAGCTGATCAGCAAGGCTTCCCAGAGGCGTTTAAACCCGGCCACGATTTTGTCCACGTATTCCAAGGGCGTTTGCCCGTTGGCCCGGGCGGTGCGCTCAATCTTTTGCCCGTGTTCGTCGGAACCGGTCAAAAACCAGACCTCGTAGCCCGTCAGGCGCTTGAAGCGGGCCAGGGCATCGGCGGCCACCGTGGTGTAGGCGTGGCCGATGTGCAGGTTATCGCTGGGGTAATAAATCGGCGTAGTGACGTAAAAAGTTTTTCTTTCCGGCAAGACAGGCTCCTTCCTTCTGCATAGTTGTTAAAATTTTTCCAACCGTGGTTAAAAAATTTCCAGCCCTTTGCAGACAGGCACCAAAAGATAAAAAAGGGGGAATCTGCAAGCCTATTGTAGAAAAACAAAGTCCGCTTGTCAAGTTTTTTGGCAAAAGTACATTTCCATACAAAAAGATCCAAAGATTTTCAAAAAAAGTATTGACTTTTAATGGCATGCTTGGTACCATTTACTTGCATAATATTGATTTAATTTGTCGAATTATGTTTAAAAAGGGGAGGGATAGAGAATGAAATCCACGGGTATTGTCAGAAAAGTGGACGAGCTCGGCAGGGTGGTCATTCCGATCGAGCTCAGGCGGACGTTGGGCATCGACGAGAAGGATGCGCTGGAAATTTACGTCGACAACGAGAAAATTATCCTGAAGAAGTACGAGCCCGCCTGCATTTTCTGCGGAAACGCCGCGGACACCCAGCACTACCGCGGGAAGCTGGTCTGCCGGCAGTGCGCCCTGAGCATGTTTGAAAACGCGAAGGCTATGTAGCACAGTGTGGAGAATCAGGCAAAGAACAGGCAATCATATTTCTATGCAGGATAATGGATCAGCAGCCGCCGGACGGGAACCCGATCGGGAACCAGTCTTGCGCGGCTGCCTAAAGTTTTTTGGAAGACGGCAAACGAACCACGTGTTTACTCAGGCGTTTGCTTTTCTTTAGCCTGAACCAGGGCGGAATACACTTCGCGCCTGCTCATCTTCAACAGCCTGGCTGCTTCTTTTATCGCCTGCCGGCGGTCCCTTCCGCCGGCCTCCAGAGCAGCCACTTTTTCGGCAATCAGCGGCCGGGAAGGCGGTTCTTGCCCGACGGTTTCCGTCTTTTCGGCGCCCGCTACCACCAGGGTAAACTCCCCGCGCGGATTTTGAAAATATGCCGGGGCGGCGCTTAAATTTCCCCGCCAGATTTCCTCGTGGACCTTGGTCAACTCGCGCGCCACCGCGATTTTCCGGTCGCCCAGAACGGTCAGGAGGTCTTGCAGCGTTTCCTGCAAACGATGCGGCGCCTCGTAAAAAATCAACGTTCGCGTTTCTTCCTTTAGGGACTGCAACCGATCCATCCTGGCCCCGGCCTGGACGGGCAAAAAACCTTCAAAGGAAAAACGGCCGGCGGGAAGTCCGGACGCCACCAGGGCGGTCAGCGCGGCGTTGGGCCCGGGAACCGGAACAACTTTGATCCCGTTTGCCAAAGCCAGCGCTACCATCTCCTCCCCTGGATCAGATATTCCCGGTAAACCGGCGTCGGTAACCAAAGCCACCTGTTTTCCTTCCTGCAGTAAATTTAAAAGCCGGGCGCCTTTGGTGCGCCGGTTGTGCTCGTGATAGCTGATCAGCCGGGTATGGATGCCGTAGTGGGCAAGGAGCTTGCGGGTCCGCCGGGTATCCTCGGCGGCGATAAAATCCACTTCCTGCAGCACACGCAAAACCCGGAGGGTGACATCCTCCAGGTTTCCAATCGGCGTGGCGCACAGGTAAAGGGTTCCCCGCTGCCGGCCGTTCATCCTGCCGACCCCTTTCCTTAGAAAATAGAGGCACATAATTCTTAATTCTGTAATTCTGTAATTCTGGGGACACCATACTGAATTATACTTACCGGAAATTCAGTAAAGTGTCCCCGAAAATCAAGTGTCCCCGAAAATCCCCATGCCCCCAATCGTTGGATTGACGGGGGATATTTTGTTCATGCGTCAGCACTGGAAAATCCCGCATTATCTTTCCGACGTCCGACATCTGACGACTGACGACTAAATTTTATGCCCGGCCCTGCTTCGCTCCAGCAAGGAGACGCAGAATAAACATTCATCCTTCCGGAGATGCCCGAAATGAACGTTGCAAATGTGAAAGCCCTGTTCGTAAAGGCGCTGCAGGTTTTCCAGGGCACCTCCGGAGCCGGGGGGCGCGGGAACCTTGCCTTCGTCCTCAGCTTCCGCTTCCTGTCCGCACACCCGCCCCAGCGCTGAGCGCAGGGCACTGTTTTCTTCGAGGAGCAGGGCAGCCAGCTTTTTTATCTTGTGCAGGTCGCTTTCCAGTTCCCGCAGCTTGATCTCCGCCTGCCTGAGCATTGCCGTTAGCGTTTCCACCGCCATCACACCCCGCATCCTTGGTCTTGATTTGGGCCAGGGGGTACTCTTTCACCATTTTACTCTCTTTCAGCTCAATGGTCAGCGTTTTTTTAAAGATATTGATGCCGGTTACCTTCCCTTCTCCATCGGGGGTCGTCACCCGGCTGTTCACCGGCGGGTAACCTTCCCTGGCTTCCTCGTAGAGTTCGTTTTCATATTTCAAACAGCACATTAGACGCCCGCAGATCCCGGATATTTTTGTGGGATTCAGGGGCAGGTTCTGCTCCTTGGCCATCCGGATCGAAACCGAGGCAAAGTCGGCCAGCCAGGTGGCGCAACAGAGTTCGCGGCCGCAGCAGCCCAGGCCGCCCATCATCTTTGCTTCGTCCCGCACCCCGATCTGGCGCAATTCAATCCTGGTCCGGAAAACTGCCGCCAGATCCTTAACCAGTTCGCGGAAATCGATCCTTCCCTCGGCGGTAAAATAAAAAATCAACTTACTTTCATCGAAAGTCTTCTCCGCCTCAATGAGCTTCATGGGCAGGCCGTGGGCCATGATTTTTTGTTCGCAGACGGCGTAGGCGTGGCGTTCCTTGTCGCGCACTGCGGCAAGGCGCTCCCTGTCCTCCTCGGTAGCCTTCCGGATTACCTTTTTGAGCGGCGTAACCACATTATCATCCATTATTTCGAGCGGCCCGACGACGACCTGCCCGTACTCCAAACCGCGGACGGTCTCGACGATGACCTCATCGCCCGGGAGCAGTTCGTCCGCCGCCGGATCGAAATAATAAACCTTTCCTGCCCTTTTAAACCTTACTCCGACAACCCGATAGGGCATTTTCACCCCTCCTTCCCAGTTGCATAAACAAAACCTCGGCTGCCAGCCGGGGGTTGGCATTTGCCCGCAGGTGCTTTTGGGCTTGTTTAACCTTCTCTATTATATCAAGAATCCGGAAAACAGTACAGTTCTTTGCCTCCCGCCGGAGAAGCGGCAGAAAATCCCGGTTCACAATCATTTTCTCGTCGCCCGCCAGGCGCCAGACCAGCAGGTCTCGGTACCAGAGCAAAAGCGTCTCGAGAAAAAACTGCAGTTCCTCCCGTTCGCCGGCGAATGCCTGGGCCAGCCGGCAGGCCTGGGCGGGGGAGGCGTGGGCGAGGGAGGCGGCCGTCGTGAAAACTTTTTCCCTGGGGCCGGTCAGATTCCCTTCCGCCGCCAGCCTTAACGCCCGCCCCAGGCTGCCCCCGGAAAGGACCGCCGGCAGTTCGGCGCGCTCCCGGTCCAGACCGGCCAGCCTGAGCAGGCCCTCCATCACCTCGGCGGGCGCCAGGGAATGAAAAAAGACCTGCTGGCAGCGCGAGACGACCGTCGGCAGCAAAGCGTAAGGCTGTTCGGAAACCAGGATAAAAACAATGCCCGCCGGGGGCTCTTCCAGGGTCTTTAAAAAACAGTTGGCCGCCTCGACGGTCATGGTTTCCGCCTGTTCGATCAGACAGACCTGGCGGCGGCCCTGGTAAGGGGTGAGCGCAACCCGGCGCTGGACCTCCCGCACCTGGTCGATTTTAATGGTGCCGGGGGCCGGTTTCACGAAAAGGAGGTCGGGATGGTTTCCCTCCGCCGCCTGGCGGCAGCCGCGGCAGGTGCCGCAGGCATCCCCATCCCGGGGGTGCGGGCACAGCAGGGCGCGGGCATAGGTCCGGGCCACGGTCCTTTTACCGACGCCCGCCGGCCCCAGAAAAAGGTAGGCGTGGGCCACCCGCCCGGCAGTGATCGATTTGCGCAAAAGGCTGATGATCTTTTGATGGCCGATAATTTCGCTGAAAAATTTCATCCGGACAGTTCCTTCCTGGAAAGCGGGCGCCAAACCTCAGGGTTCCCCTTAGGGTTCCAACCGGCTAATCCCGGGCACTTTTCGAAAATCATAAATAAAACAGGATTACTTGTAAAGTGATCCAAGTAAATTTTCTACCTTCCCGAGCACCTGCTGCCGGATTTCTTCCAATGGCCGGCGGGCATCCAGAATCAGGCAGCTTTCGGGTTTCTCCCCGGCCAGCGTTAAATACCCCTTCCGCACCCTTTCAAAAAAAGCCACAGCTTCCTTTTCCAGGCGGTCACACCGGCCGGCCAGGCGCTCTTGGACCATTTCCGGGGGGAGATCGAGAAGCACGGTTAAATCAGGGGCAAGCTCCCCGTCAGCCAGTTTATTCACCTGGCGCAGCAAATCCACGGGCAGCCCCCGGCCGAAGCCCTGGTAAGCCAGCGTGGAATCGGAAAACCGGTCTCCGATCACGACCTTCCCCCGGCGCAAGGCGGGCTGGATGACTTCGGCCGCCAGCTGCGCGCGGGAAGCAGCATACAGCAAAGCTTCCGCCGGAGGAGCAATGCTCTCCACCGGGTCAAGCAGGATTCTTCTAATCTGCTCGCCCATTTTTGTTCCCCCAGGGTCCCGGCAGACCTCCACGCTGCAACCCCGGTGCGCCAGTGCTTCCGCCAGCATTTTCACCTGGGTGCTCTTGCCTGCGCCGTCGATCCCTTCAAAAACAATAAATATACCTCGCACTCGCCCGTCCTCCGAAAGCAGAATAAATAAAGGCACTAAGGCACAAAGACACTAAGGCACAAAGAGAAATGTACCGGGAATATTAGTGCCTTTTGCTTACTCATCAATAACAAGGATGTTGGCTAAAGACTGATCGGCGGGACCGGCTACCGGAACATTATTCCTTTTCAAAGCTTGCAGGTATTCAATTATCTCCGGCGTAATCTCTTCTCCCGGGTAAATCACGGGCACCCCGGGCGGGTAAGCGGCTGCCCACTCGGCGCAAACAAAACCCGCACTGGAAGGCAAGGGAACCGCTCTGGCCGGGCTGAACCAGGCCTCCCGCGGGGTCATCCTCTTCCGGGGAAGAGGGGGCGGACCGGAAATCGCCGGCAGCCTCCTGCCCGGCCGCGCTTCCTCCCGGGCAATTTCCCTTAAACCATGGACGAGCCGGTGGCAATCCTCTTCATTTACCCCGATGCCGATGACGGCGACAACGTTGTAATAATCCGCCAGCTCGCAGTTCACTTTAT
>JBFMEJ010000072.1:0-7107 GCA_040753275.1 Bacillota bacterium | reverse complement strand
CCCTAATAGTGATTAAGCACCTAAGAAAGTAACCCTGCAAATGGATAACAGCACTGGATTACCCTGCCATTTTAGGCGTTTGGTTTGTATTTACCTCGTTTTTTCATCCCTTCTTTCGGAAGCACCTCTAAATCAATCTTCATTTTAACAACAGCAACTTCAAAACATAAGATGGCGAACAACGCTTCCTTTTTGGGCCAGTCGGCCCCGCCCCTCCCCCCGACGAAGATCTTTTTTATTTGAGTGCCCGTTAGGAGCGAGACGCTATGGCTGCCTTTCGGCGGGAAAGCTCCTCCCGGCCGGGCAGAAAAAGGGCCAGGAGTAGGCCGATGACGGGAAAGAGGAGCATAACATGAAAGATCGCCGGCAACCCCCAGTGGTCAGCAATCCAGCCCAGAAAAGTAGCTCCGATCCCGCCCGTGCCGATGCCGAAGCCAAGCGTCAGCCCTGAAGCCAAACCGACATTGTGGGGAAGAAGCTCCTGCCCGAAAACGACGGTGACAGAAAAGGTGGAGATCAGGGCGAATCCGGCCAGGGCTATGATCACCGGCACCCAAAGGCCGCCCGCGTGCCCTAAAAAATACAGCAGGGGTACCATTGCGGCCAGCGAGGAGACGATGACGGTTTTCAAACCCCATCGGTCAGCAGCTGGCCCCCCGACCAAGGTACCGAACGCACCGGCGAAAAGAAACAGCGAGGTGAGGGCGGCAGCGTAAGTCTTGTCATGGTGCAGGTGGAGGACGTAGTACTGAGGCAAAAAGGTGATCAGCCCGAAGTGAACCCAGGTCCGCATGATAATCACCAGGACGAGCAGGATTACCGGGGCAACCACCGTCCCCATGTCCAGCTTGCTTCCGGCAACCTCCGGCCGTGCCCCGGTAGACGGCGAAGGCTCGGTTGTACCGGCCGCCGGGGCAGTGACAAACGACAAGGAGATCCAGAGCAGGACCGCCATAATGCCGTTCAACGCGAAAAAGCCCGCCGAACCGGCCAGCCCCGTCAGGGCGAAGAAAAATGTGGCCAGTGCCGGGCCCGCGGCGAAGCCGAGGTTGCCGCCCACGGAAAAGATCGACATGCCGGACGCCTTGCGCGGGCCGCTGGCAAAGCGGGCGAACTTCGAGCCTTCGGGGTGGTAGGCGGCTATGCCCAGCCCGCTGATCAGAGCGGCCAGCAGCAAAAGCGGATAATTGGGCGCGTACCCGGTTAAAGCCATCCCCGTCCCGGCCAGCAAACACCCCAGGGGGATCAGCCAGGCGGCGCGGAACCGGTCGCTAAAGATCCCGAAAACAGGCTGGATCACGGAGGAACTGAGATTAAAGGCCAGCATCACGGCGCCGACCTGAAGCTGGCTCAACGCCAGCACGGGCTGCAAAAAAGCCAGCATCATCGGCAGCGCCCCCTGGTTGAGGTCGGTGACAGCGTGACCCGTACCCAAAAGGGCCAGCACCTTTTTGTTCATCCCTTGATGCACCTTCTTCACTGTTTAAACTTGAACTTATGGTCCCTTAAAGGTTAGTCCTAGCCCCTTGCCCTAT
Organism: Bacillota bacterium; assembly: GCA_040753275.1. Taxonomy (GTDB): domain Bacteria; phylum Bacillota; class Desulfotomaculia; order Desulfotomaculales; family Nap2-2B; genus JAIMBK01. The sequence goes on along the minus strand of JBFMEJ010000072.1, from coordinate 5,572 downwards.
AAATATAAAAGTAAAAAAGGGGTTTCTTCTGTGTTTAAGCTCCTCCTCATTATAACACTTCCCCCGGAAATTTTTCCAACAAAAATATTGCACTGGAGAACCATTAAATTGAACTTAGATCCGGTAAGTAACAAACAATAACCCTTTAAAATCAAGGCCTCAAGCTATTTTTTCGATGCAAAAAATTTGGCAAAAAAGAGGAAACACCACTCCTTATCTCGAACTGGTAAGTAACCCCACAAAAACGGCAAGGAGGGTGTTCCTGTTTCCATGGTACCACAGTTACTTACCATTGACAACCAGAAAATGAAACCCGTCAGCAAAAACGTAATCGAGAACGCTGTTATCAAAAAGCGCTGAAAAAGCTAAAAAAGCTGGTAGCAGGAGTTAACCTGCCCGTCACTTTCGATAATACCACCGTTACCCAGTTTGGCAATTTCGGTCTTTTTGAAGCGTTAAAACAGGTTTTGTCGATCTCCTCCGCAGCCATTTAACAATTAAAAGACACCACAATTGCCGCTATAGTGCCGCCGAAATTATCGAGATCATGATTGATTGCGCCGCGTTAGGCCTTTTACGGTTTTCGCATATGAACGCCTTGAAGTTCGACAATGGTTACAAAGCCTTCAAAGGGCTCACTCAAGTACCTGACGAAAGTACCCTGCGCAATCTGTTAGCAAGCCTGACCCCCGTGCACATTGAGCAACTCCGGAGCGTAAACGAAGCCGTTCTTATGCTCAAGGCCGATTTCGACGGCCCCCGGGAGGTCTGGCTGGATTTTGACGACAGCGTCATCACTGTCTTTGGTACTCAGGAAGGGGCAGAAGTAGGTTACAATCCCCGGTATCACGGCCGCCAATCGTACAAAGTCAAGGTAGCTTTCGTTTCCGGCACCGGTGAACTTGTCAACGCCTGGCTCTCCGGCGGCAGAACCGCCAGCAACGGAGGTTTTTTAGACCTTCTCAAAGAAACCTTAGCCAAAATCAATCCGAGAAAAACCGTCGTCAGAGGAATCCGGATCGATAGCGGCTTCCTTGACGAAAAAAATTTCATTTTCCTGGAGATCTCGAATATGTTTGCAAAGGCAAAATGACCACTAACATGTACAAGATCATCGACTACCTGAACAAACAAAAGGCCTGGGAACAGCTGGACGAAACCTATGCCGTAGCGGAAATTACCCTTCCCTTACCCAGTTGGCAAAGAGCCCGCAGAATGATCTTCGTCCTGCTCAAACCAAAAGAAACCAAAGGGCAGCTCAGTCTCGATTTAAAGGCCTACGATTATCAGGTGATCGTAACCAACATGCTGGATCTCACCCCCGAAGAGGTATGGCACTGGTATAATAAACGCTGCAACATCGAAAACAGAATCGACGAACTAAAAGTTGGCCTGGGCCTGGACCAAACCAGCCAACACGAAATGCTCAAGAATAATGCTTTTATGTGGATCAAGATTATTGCCTATAACTTACTTAACTGGTTCAGATTAACCATGCTTCCAGATAACATCTCTAAATACGAGATTCCCTCCCTTCGCCGGTTAATTCTCAACGTACTCGGTAACATCGTCGGTAACGGCCGGTACCGGCATATTAAACTGGCCCCGAACAACTGGCTAAAGGAGGTTATCCACACCATCAAAAATAAGCTAAACGATTTTCTGAGCCAAAAAATCTTGCTATTAGTGGACTCCCCTTAGGTTATCCACATTGTGGATAACTTTCCATAGAAAGGGCTGACATAAACCGGTAACTAAACCAGTGTGGTTGTTTTGTTGTCTCTTTTAAGGCAATATTTTCCTGTTCGCGATGATTAGTTCTTGTTAGGGCGCCTAACAAAGGTTTGGTATGTATAATGACCCTTTTTGCTAACCACTTTTTGGTAATAAATTAGTGTGTAACCCAAGTTTGGCGTAAAAAATTACCAGGTCTTGATACACAAGGCTTTCAAGGCCTATAGACAGAAGTTGTAGTACCAAATAGGAAATAATGCGTCGAAAAGCCACTGATAGCAAGCTTTTTAAAAGTATGTTTTTACGTTTAGGGACTACATCGTTCAAGGGTAATGCCTCAAACCCTTGATATATTTAGCATTGGTAATATATGTCGCCAAACTCGGGTGTAATCAAAACTGTTGTTTACTTTCCGATTTCAAGTTGAATAATGGAAAAATGTTATTTTTGATGCACAAATTTATATGTTATGATGCAGTTACTTAAGTCTTCGTATCCGGAGTTTACGGAGCAAAAAAACTTACTTACCTTTTAGTGCTTATTTCCTACTACGTAATTTAAAATTAAGGAGGCGGCTGTATAAGGATCGATCTGCTTACGTGTAACTGATTCTAATATATCATTTACTTCTTCCGAAAGCTTCATCTCCTTTCGGACCAATTGCTGCCAATGGTGATCTAAAATCTCTAAAGTGTCTGATCTTAGCCGTTTTTCACGGCGCTTTTCGAAAAGCCCCTTAGCTAATAGATAGGCGCGATGCTTTTCGATGGCGGATAGTAAATCCTCCAGGCCGGTCCCGCTAATAGTCGAGGTTTTTACTACCGGGGGGCGCCACGGCGACTCTTGTGAGTGGAAATCCAGCATTATTTCGACTTCCATAGCTATTTTATCTGCTCCGGGTAAATCGCTTTTATTAATGGTAAAGATATCAGCAATTTCCATAATCCCTGCTTTGATCGTCTGAATGGAATCCCCCGCTCCAGGGGTAAGCACCACTATAACCGAATCGGCAACATGCATTATATCTAGCTCCGCCTGACCGACTCCTACCGTTTCTACAATCACCCAGTCAAAACCAAAAGCATCCATGGCCTTGACTACCTCTTTCGTGGTGTGGGCCAACCCTCCCAAGCTTCCGCGCGTTCCCATGCTGCGGATGAAAACGCCCTGATCGACAGCATGTTCCTGCATACGAATACGGTCGCCTAATAATGCTCCCCCTGAAAATGGACTGGTAGGATCTACCGCTACAATACCAACTTTTAATCCTCGTTTTCGTAGTAAAGAAGTCAGGCGATCGACCAAAGAACTTTTTCCTGTACCTGGCGATCCCGTTATGCCTATGATGTAAGCCCGACCTGTCTTGGAAAAAAGCTGGCGCATCAATTCATCGCGAGCAGACTCCTCGTTTTCCAGGACAGAAATGAGTCTGGCCAACGCTCGGGGTTCCCCGGCCCAAAATTGCTCAAGCAATTCTTGCACTCTTAAACACCTCCAAAAAGTTACTGTAGTCTCTCGGTAACCTAAACTGCCTGATATACACGGGGTTAAAGCCCGGAGGATCAAATGGCGTATAAATTTATGTCAGTAAACTTGAGTTGACAACTAATCCCCAATTTTAACCCCCTCCAAACCTGCAACCATTGAAAATATGCACTGCCACGTTACCAAAATTTAAGGTCGCATAATTACCGCGTACATGGTAGAATATGGTTATTTACTTTGCTCAGAAACCATATCTTTATGACCAATATCTTGTCCCTACTGCTCCTGAATTACAGGGATATTGTCCTTTGCTGAGCTAAAGGAATAGCCATATGGTAGAATTATCCCGTAAAGATAATTGCTCGGGTGAAATACCATCTACGCCCGGAGTTCGACAGTTCATAGGTAAACAGTAGCTCAAGGGCCTTGGTGCCAAAGGTGTTCGAGGTTTGAAGTTTTAACTGCGTGTTACTAGAGTCTCTTTCTTCCCGGACGGGTTAATGGAGAAGATCCGGGGTGGTTCTTTGACAGCTAAAGCCTTAAAAATCTGCTGTTGGGCTGGGGTGGTTTCGGTTCTCTGCCATACTTGTCCGCATTCCCCACTGAACTCGCCCAGGTGCATGCGCTGCAGAGCGGATCGCAGGTTCTTCCAGGTCTGCCCTGTCCTGTTCTCGGCTATCCTGACCAGGAGCAGCGCCAGCCAGCAGAGCACCACGTGGGCCCGGATACGGTCTTCCAGCCGGTGGTAAACGGGGCGCAGTTCCAGCCGGGACTTAAGGGTACGGAAGGCGTCTTCTACCAGCAATAGCTGTTTGTAGCCCAGCGCTACGTCTTCTGGCGAAAGGGTATCGTCAGAAGTGCGCAGCAGGTACTTGCCGTCTAGCCTTTCTTCTTCTTTGATTTTGGCCCGGTCGATCTTAGGCAGGCCCCGGGAATCTAACTTCAGGTACCGGCCGTAGACGGGATGGGCCATAAGCTCACAAACAGCCTTGGCATGGCTTCTGATTTTGGGGAGCTGTTCTTCCAGTTCCTTGATGATCGCCTTCCGCTTGGCCTTGTCGCGCGCAGCTTCCTGGGGGTTACGCACCAGAATGTAGCGCTGGCGGGCTTCTCCTTCGCCAACGACGATCTCTTTGACCTCCAGGTTGTCCCGGACCCTCTGGAAGCGGCCGGGCCGGCTTAAGGCTTGCATTGTATTCTCCTTGCTGCTGCGCATCTTTTCACCAGCTATGTAGTGACCACCGGCCCACTGTAGGTAGCGCAGGTTGTCTTCGGAGTTGAAGCCACGGTCGAGCACAGTAATTACCCGACCCAGCTTCCAGCCGACTAGATCGTTTTTTACCTGCTCTCCTACCGCCATGTCAGGGGTGTTACCGGGCCAGACCCAGCAGCGCACCGGGATGCCATCCCTGGTAACGGCCAGGCCAATCACTGCCTGGGGTAAATCCGGCCGATGATCCTTGGAGTGGCCCCGGCGGCGCAGACCATCGTCACCGTCTTCATCCTCAATCTCAAAGTAGGTGGAGGTGGTATCGAAGTACAGTAGATCAACTTCCAGGTTGAGGAGATTGGCCGCGGAGTAGTAGACCTGTTTCTGCAACTCGGCTTCGTTCTCCAGGAGAAAATCCATGGCCCGGTAGAGTTGCTGCAAAGGTATCTGGTCCAGGCCAGGAATGACCACGTCCTCCCCTACCCATTCCTGAACACCACGTTTGCTGGTAGGATCAAGGGCCCGGTTGGCCACCATAGCAAAGATAGCCCGCCCTACTGGAGCCTTGAACTGGCGCTTCTTAAGCAACTTTTGGAGAACATCCTTGATCCCCAGGTCCTCCCAGAGCCGGTCCAGCACCCAGGCCCCACCCAGGGGGCGGCTGGAAACAAACTTGAGGAGGCTTTGACCGGCGGTTTCCGCTTCATACCGCAGCATTTCCTCCGGACCCAGAAAGCGGTTAATGCTCCTGATCAGCCGCTTTAAAGCTTCCCGGTCAACCTCCTCTTCCCGGCCGAAGCTGTAGAGCACCCTGGCCTTGGCACACCTGGCCTGGGGATCCCACTCGTTCTGGGCCAGTTGGACGTAGCGGACGATGGAACCGTCTTTATTCTTACGCTGGATGGTTCGGATATACATGTCTATATTATACCATGTATACCATCCAGATAGCAAGAGAAATTTACAAATTCGTGTGCCTATGGATTTTTTCATTTTACCTAGGCTTCAGAACCTGGACCTGACTTTGACACCCCCCTCGCGCCGATCCTTGAAAAATGCGGGTTTTTAAAGACAAAGGGATGACGTACCACTACTTTTTCCTTTTTGTGGCAATCCCGGTTGTTCAATCTCGGTTACTTTGTT
>JBFMEJ010000071.1:0-7133 GCA_040753275.1 Bacillota bacterium | reverse complement strand
GGGGTCCAAGCCGTTCAGATCCGGACGGCGGGGAGCAGTTCCTGTCTGGTTCTTTCTCCGGAGGGACCCGTTCCCCTGACTCTGCCCGTATCCGGCATCTATAACCTGTACAACGCCCTGGCCGCTTTCGCTGCGGGGTTGCTGATCGGGGTAAGGGCGAAAGAAATTGGTAGCGCCCTGCAGAATTACACTCCGGCAACGGGCCGCATGGAACGTTATCACTACCTCGGCAAGGTAATTTTGCTTAATCTGGTGAAAAACCCGGCCGGCTTTAACGAAAGCCTGGGGGTTTTCCGGGAAGCGGAGGGCAGGCTTGACGTTTTAATTGCGATCAACGACAACGCTGCGGACGGACGCGATATTTCCTGGCTCTGGGATGTGGATTTCGAGGTTCTTCAACATTGCCACCGGCAGATTAATTGTTTTGTGTGCTCGGGCACGCGCGCCGAAGAGATGGGGGTGCGCCTGAAGTACGCCGGCGTGCCCCTGGATAAAATTATTGTGGAGCCGGACCTGGAAGCTGCCGTCGACCGCATTCTGGGCGCCCCCGGCCACCAGGCCTATCTGCTGGCCACCTATACGGCTCTCTGGCCCGTGGAAAGAAAATTGGCCAGGTGTTGCCAAAAGGAGCATGCCTATGCTGCACATATGTCATCTGTATCCTGATCTTTTAAACCTTTACGGAGACAGAGGAAATGTGCTGGCTTACGCGGCCCGCTGCCGCTGGCGGGGGATTCCCGTCACCGTCCACCGCGTTCGCCGGGGAGAAGAGGTTGATTTTAGCGGGATGGATTTTCTTTTTTTAGGGGGCGGTTCCGACCGCGAGCAAAATTTAATGACGGAAGATTTAAGAAAGCGGGCCGGCGCCTTACGGGAAGCCATCGAAGACGGGCTGGCGGTTTTGGCCATTTGCGGCGGTTACCAGTTGTTGGGCCATTACTACCGGACGCGGGAAGGGCAGGTCATTCCCGGGCTGGGTTTGCTGGACTTTTATACGGAGGCCGGGGCGCGCCGGTTGATCGGGAATATTGCCGTGGAGATAGAACTGGACGGGGAAAGAGTCAAGGTGACCGGCTTTGAAAACCACGCGGGGAGAACTTACCTGGGGAAGACGGCGCCTTTGGGCCGCGTGCTGGCCGGATACGGCAATAACGGCGAAGACGGCCGGGAGGGGGCGCGGTATAAAAATGTTTTTTGCTCCTACCTGCACGGCCCGCTTTTGCCCAAGAACCCGGCTTTGACCGATTACCTGATCCGGACCGCCTTAAAGCGCCGGGGGTTGCCCGAGCTTTTAGAGCCTCTGGACGATCGTTTGGAAGCGGCGGCCAATCAGGCCATGCTGCGGCGCTTGCGGGTAATTTAAATGCCGCCCCAAATATTTTTCCTTTCGATCCGGCAAAATGATCATACGAATGATCTTCAAAGAAGGCCGGGTGCGGAAAAATGTTTGGGCTTGTTTACCGGACGATCCTGATTTATTTTATCGTCCTGATCGTTGTCCGCCTGATGGGAAAGCGGGAAATCGGGCAGCTTTCCCCTTTCGATTTTGTGGTGGCCATCATCATCGCCGAACTGGCGGCCATTCCCATGGAGTCTACCGGCATACCCCTCTGGAAAGCCATCCTGCCGATGGTGACCCTGGCCGTGCTGGAGGTGTTGTTAAGCTATCTGGCCCTGCACAGCCCCTTTTTGCGGAAAATTTTGGACGGAGAGCCCCAGGTGGTCATCAAAAACGGGCAAATTCTCAAGAAAGAACTGCGCAAGGCGCGTTATAACCTCAACGATCTGCTGGCGCAATTGCGGGAAAAGGGGATTGTGAACGTCTGCGACGTCGAATTCGGGGTTCTCGAAACGTCGGGGAAGTTGAGCGTGATCCCGAAATCGCAAAAAAGACCGGTTACGCCCGAGGATCTCGGCATCGCCACCGGTTATGAAGGTTTGCCGACCGTCTTGATCATGGATGGAATGATCGTCAAAGAAAATTTGCGCTCGTCAGGCCTGGACGAAGCCTGGCTGCAAGAACGCCTGGGGGAGTTTAATATCCGGCCCGGGGATGTCTTCCTGGCTGTTTTGGGGACCGATGGCAAGCTGTTTATCAATAAACAGGAAGAAAGTACATAAGAAAGCAGGATTTTCTCCCTTGGGGTGGAATTAAAGCACATCAAAAGCTGAAAGAAGCAAGGTGATTCCAGTTTGTTCCAGATGGGACGGCGCCAGCAGCTGATTATCCTGGCGGTGGCGGCCGTGATTCTCTTTGGCGGCGGTTACCGCTACGCGCGCTGGAGCGCCGAACAGGCGCAGATCCCCGCCATCGAAAGATCTGCGCCGGCGGAAGCGGCGGATAAAGCTGCGCCGGAGATTGTTGTTCACGTTATCGGCGCGGTGGAAAAGCCCGGCATATATCGTTTGCCCCGCGGCTCCCGGGTTAACGACGCGCTCAGCCAGGCCGGGGCTTTGCCCGAGGCGGACCTGGACGCCTTAAACCTGGCCGCCCCGCTGGCCGACGGACAGAAGATTCCGGTTCCGTTCCGCCAGAGCGCGTTAAGCGGCGAAAATGCCGCCTCTGCCGGCGGCGCGGGCGGCAAGGCGCCCGGCTGGCCGGCTGCCGGTGCAGGTACGGCGGCGGGGGGGCAGGGGGTCCGGAGCAGTTCCGCCGGGACGTCCGGCAGCGGATTAATCAACATCAATACGGCTGGCCAGAAAGAGCTGGAATCCCTGCCCGGGATCGGCCCGGCGCTGGCGGAAAGAATTATCCAGTACCGGGAGAAAAACGGCCCTTTTTTGTCGCCGGAAGACATTAAAAACGTTTCCGGGATTGGCGAGAAACGCTTTGAACAGTTGAAGGATAAAATAACTATTTAAAGCCTGGAGGTGGCCGAGCTGAACTCCAGGCCCCTGGTTGTTCTGACCTGTTTTTTGATTGCCGGGATCCTCCTGGCCGCTCCCCTGCCGCTATCTCCCCGGGCGGCGTTTTTCGCCTGCGGGCCCCTTTTTTTCGCCGCCCTGGCCGGCTCTTTTAGGGGCTGGCGAAATACCCCCTGGCTGATTTGCCTGCTTTTTCTGGCCGCCGGTTTTACCCTGGCCCGCCTGGCCGATTGTCAGGTGAATCCGGCGTTATTCAGGTACACCGGCCACTGGGTAACGGTGGAAGGAGTTGTTGTCCGGGAAGCGGACGTCCGCCCCGAAGTAGTCTATTACCACGTAAAGACGACCCTGATTGCCGCCGGCCGGGAAAAGTCCACGCTGGATGCGCGGGTGCTGGTCCGGGTGGCGGCTCCCGGCCGCGTGTACAGTTACGGCGATTTGTTAAGGGTGCACGGGCTGCTGGTCAGGCCGGACGAGCCCGGCAACCCCGGCGAGTTTGACTACCGGGCCTACCTGGCGAGGCGCGGCATCGGCGCTATCTTAAAAGTGGAAGACCCCAGCCAGATCACCAGGTTAGGGATAGATGGGAATCCTCTTCTTCGCAGGCTTTTGCTGTTTAAAGAAAAAATGCTTGCCGTAAGCAGGCAAACCCTTCCCCCCGCCAAAGCGGCCCTGGTGAACGGCATTGTTTTCGGCACCCAGGGGGAAATCCCCCAGGAGCTGCGCGATTTATTTAACAAAGTCGGAATCGTGCACATCCTGAGCGTGAGCGGCCTCCACGTCGGCCTTGTCCTGGGCGGCGTCCTGTTTCTCCTGCGCATTTTCCGGGCCCCGCAGGGGTGGCTGGCCCCGCTGGGCAGCGTCGTTTTGATCCTCTATGCGCTCCTCTGCGGAATGGGTCCGGCGGTCACGCGGGCGACCCTGATGGGTCTTATGTTTCTTTGGGCCCACCACCTGGGGCGCGATCAGGACTGGCCGACCACTTTGTCCGCAGCCGCTTTGGTTAGTTTGCTGCTGAACCCCCTGGCCCTTTACGACATCGGCTTTCAGCTTTCTTTCGCCGCCACCTGGGGCATTCTTTACCTCGGCCCGGCAATCAACAAATGGACCAGGCGCCTGCTTTCCCGCCCCGACTGGGTGATCGCGGTCATCTGGGTTTCTTTGGCCGCCCAACTGGCCACCCTTCCCCTGGTTGCCCGCTACTATAACCTCGTTTCCCCGGTTTCCCTGCTGGCCAACATCGCGGCGGCGCCGCTGACCGGCCTGATCCTGGCCCTGGGCGCGGCGGCCGGTCTGACCGGTGTAGTCTGGCTTCCCCTGGCCGGCCTGATTAACGCCGGCACTTCTTTTGCCCTGGACCTTTTCACCTGCCTTGTGTCTTTGCTGCCTGCCCTTCCCGGGGCAGTATTTTACGTTGCCACGCCGCCGCTGCCGGCGATTCTGGCCTGGTACCCTTTGCTCTGTCTGGTGGTAATGGTTTCAAACGGGCAAGGCTGGTCGGCAGTAAAAAATTATGTTCAGGAAAGCGTCCGGCCAAGGCGCCGGGCAAGGCTGGCGGCGGCGTCGGCGGTTATTCTGATTCTGGCGGTCTGGGTGGTTGGCCACCCGGAAAAGAAAGAGCTCACTCTTCATCTGATCGACGTGGGGCAGGGCGACAGCATTTTAATCCAGACGCCGGCCGGCAAGAACATCCTGATTGATGCCGGCGGATGGAGCGGCGAGTTTGAGTCCGGCCAGGGCGCCGGCGACCGGGTGGTGGTTCCTTACCTGCGCCGGCTGGGGATAAAACGCCTGGACGTACTGGTCATTACCCATCCGCACGAAGATCACGCCGGCGGGGCAATGGCGGTGGCGAAGGCATTTCCCGTCGACCTGGCGGCCGTTTCACCGGTTGGTTTCCGTGAACCGTTAACGGTGGAAAACAATCTGTCGATCTTGAATCACCTCGACCAGGATTACGAGCTCCCTCCGGCATACCGCCAACTGCTCATTTATCTGGTGAACAAAAAAATTCCCGTTCACCCGGTCCGCGCGGGAGACGAAATAAAATGCGATCCCCGGCTGGTAATCCGGGTCCTGGCTCCGCCCTTTCCACCGTTAAAGGGCACCCGTTCCGACGAAAACAACGCTTCCGTTGTTTTGCAGGTGCGCTACGGCGGGCAAACTTTTCTGCTTACCGGGGATATCGAAGTGGAGGCTCAGGAGTGGCTGGTGAACTCCGGTGCTAACCTGCAGGCAGACGTCCTCAAAGTGCCGCATCACGGCAGCCGCTTTTCTTCGCCCGCTTTCTTTGAAAACGTCCGGCCTGCGCTGGCCTTGCTTTCCGTTGGAAAACACAACCGATTTCACCTGCCCGCGGCCGAAACTTTGGAGCGACTGAAAAAGCAGGGCGCAGCCGTTTACCGCACCGACGAACACGGCGCCGTTATTTTGTTCGCAGACGGGAAAAACCTGCGGGTGAGAACCGGGCGTGCTTTTACTCGCCGGACCGCATCCTAAAAAAGGCAATTTAATGTAAATTAAGTCTCGCAAGTCTAACGATTTGCGAGTTTTAGTTTTTAAGGAGCTGGTAAAACTACCATAAGTGGGTTTCCGACACTGTTCAGTTAAAAGCCACCATAAAATAACGGCACTCCGGATGTCTTAAGATATTGCTATTTTTCCTTAAGTTTATATAGAGGTTCGCAGAGCAAATAGTCGAAAATAAGCCTATACCTTTAAAAAAAGATCAATTTTTGAAAGGAGGTATTTACTGTGGCCAAGTTGACTGAAGAGATGAAGGATGTATTGAAAATTGTAGGAAAAGGAGGGGCTGTTGTCCACCTTACCACCTGCAGCGCCGACGGCGTTCCGAACATCGTAGCGGAAAGATTTGTCACCCACTACAAGGACGAATATATTCTAATCGGGGAAATGTTCGCCCAGAAAACCAAGGTAAACCTTAACGAAAATGAGGTGGGCTGTATATCCATAGCGCACCCGGTAAAGGGACATACCTGGGTGTTCAGGGGGCCCTGCACCATTATCAGCCACGCCGCACCGGCAAATTACAAATGGCACGGCATCAAGGCCGGGGAAGTGCTGGCCGAGTGGGGAGAGTGGGCCACCAAGGAACCGCCGGATGAGGTGCCCCCCGACATTGCGCCTCCCAAACTGGCCCAGCGCGGTGTAATCGCCCTCAAGGTGGAGGAAGTGTACAGTTATAATCCGGAGGAAGCCGGTAAGAGAATACTGTAAAGGAGGCGTGCGCAGTGGGAATTGAATTGACACCCAGGATGAAAAACTGGATCGAAGCCTTAGGAGTACATGTGGCTACAGCCACGGCAAAGGGTTACCCCACGGTGATGGTGGCGGACAGATGCAGGGTGGAAAAAAATATTATCCGCATCCCCATCACTGCCAGGCAGAAGGATCAGATAGCCGGCAACCTGGCTGAAAATAAAAATGTCGCCGTCGCGCCCGGCCAGTTGGGCGCCGTCAGAGCACCTTACCAGTTTAAGGGGAAAGGCAAAATCGAGGAAAACGAACTGGTTGTTGATGTTGAACAAATCTACTGCACCAAGCCGGGAGCCGAGGCAGGACTTCGCCTGGACGTTATGTGCTACGAGAAAATGAAAGACTTTGAGGAAAGTCGCTGGAAAGATCTTATCCCTCCGGGGGCCAAATAACTTTCCAAATAAAAATTGGGGGGAATTAAGCTTATGGAAAAAGAAGTTTTAGCAGCATTCAGAGCAGCAACCGCCCAACCAGATTACCTTACCACTGAAAAATTCGACGCCATCCTGGGCGGATTCGGCGTTTTCAACATGGGCGTCTGGGCCGCCGCCAACGTCATTGCCAGGGAAATGAAGAAAGGCAAGAAAATCAACGTCGACGTAAGTAATGAGCGCAGCACCGAAATGGACGACATCGCCAAAAAAGTGGTCAAGACCTTGATGGATTGCGGTGCCGACGCCTCTAACGCCGCCCTGGTGGGGGCAACCCTGCTGTACTGGGCCGGAAGCAGCGTAACGGCGGGAATCCCCGCGCCTAACCGGAAACTGGGGGCCGTATGCCGCATGGCCGCAGGGGCGCCGGCGGGCAGGGTGGCCAACATACCGACGGAAAAGTTGAACAATAAAATATCCGGTTTTGCCGCCGTCAGGGCCATCTATGAGGCCATGGACAAGGAAGTCCTTGCTCCCTGGCCAGGGGAAATCACTCCCCTGGGGGTCGCCGGCAGCCCGGTGACCGGTCATACCCGGGTAGGGGAAGATATCCTGTTCCCG
>JBFMEJ010000070.1:0-7195 GCA_040753275.1 Bacillota bacterium | reverse complement strand
CCGGAAGCGCAGGATTTGCTTCGTTCGGCCGATTTTCAAAAAGAGATTGCAACCCTCCGGGCCGCGCCCCTGGTCGACTACCGGCGCGGAATGGCGGCCAAGCGCAGGGTGCTGGAGCTGCTGGCGCGCTGCTGCTTTGCCGGAAGTTCAGAAAGGCTGGCCGCGCTAAGAAGCTGGGCGGCGGAGCGTCCGGAAGCGCAGGACTACGCCCGCTTCCGGGCCGCCGTCGAGCGCCGGCGCGCCGGCTGGCCGGCCTGGACCGAACGGGCGCGCAACGGCGACCTCCGGGAAGGGGACTACGACCCGGAAGCGGCGCGCTACCACCTGTACGTCCAGTGGCTGGCCGAAGAACAGTTCCGGGAGCTCTCGAACCAGGCCCGACGGGAATCCGGGCAAGGACTATACCTGGACCTGCCGCTGGGCGTCCACCCCGCCGGCTACGATACCTGGCGCGAGCGGGCCGCCTTTGCCCTGGAAGCCAGCACCGGCGCGCCGCCGGACCCGTTTTTCGATCAAGGGCAGGACTGGGGGTTTCCCCCCCTGCATCCGGAACGGATCCGGGAACGGGGTTACCGTTATTTCCGCGCCTGTCTGCGCCATCACCTCCGGCACGCCGCCGTCCTGCGCCTCGACCACGTGATGGGGCTGCACCGCCTTTTTTGGGTGCCCCGGGGCTGCTCCGCCCGCGATGGGGTTTACGTCCGGTACCGAGCCGAAGAGTTTTACGCCGTTTTGGCCCTGGAATCACAGCGCCACCGGACTTTAATCGTAGGCGAGGACCTGGGCACCGTCCCCGCTTCCGTCCGCCCGGCCATGGCCCGCCACCGGATTCACCGGATGTACGTGCTCCCCTTTGAATATACAGGGGACGGCGAACGGGCGCTCCGCCCCGCCGGCGCCGGCGTCCTGGCCTGCCTGAACACCCACGACATGCCCCCTTTCAAGGCTTTCTGGCTCGAAAAGGAAAAAAACATCCGGGATCGGGTCGCCTTGCCCCTTTATTTACACCGGCAAGGCTGGCTGGATGTGCCCACGAACAACGTGGAGGCCGTGCTGCAGGGTTGCCTGAAGCAACTGGCCGCCAGCCGCGCCCGCCTCCTTTCCGTAAACCTGGAGGACTTGTGGCTGGAAACGGCTCCCCAGAACGTTCCCGGAACAGTGGAGGAATACCCCAACTGGCGGCGAAAAGCGCGCTACCCCCTGGAAGTATTTAGCCGGAAGCCGGAAGTATTGGCGGTGCTGGGGGAGGTTAACCGGCTGAGAAAAATACACTCACCGCCAGGGAAAAATAAGAAGAGCATTTAAATTATGTCGATAAAAGTTCAGCTCAGGTCCATATAATAAAGTTAATAAGGGAAAATAATAAGATTAAGGGCTAAGGGCTGAAAACCGGCTGCCGGTTCCCTATCCTCATCTTCTCTGTGTGCCCTGTGTCCCAAAAAGAATGTCAATGTGGGTGAGATCCTGTTGCTTCAGCCATGTCCCGGCGCCGTCTACTTAGGGGACGGACGCTGCAGCTTTTGCGTGTGGGCGCCCCGGGCCCAAACGGTCGCCGTTCGCCTGACGGCCCCCCGGGAGCGGCTGGTGCCGCTAACCCGGGGGGAGCGCGGCTACCACCGCGGCGTGGCGGCGGGGGTGGAACCGGGCAGCCTCTATTTTTACCTCCTCGACGGCGAAAAGGAGCGGCCCGACCCCGCTTCCCGGAGCCAGCCGCAGGGCGTCCACGGCCCCTCGCAGGTGGTGGACCTGCGCGCCTTTCCGCGGCCGGATTACTGCTGGCCCGGCCCAGCCCAACAGGATCTGGTCTTTTACGAATTACACGTGGGCACCTTTACGCCGGAAGGCACCTTTGACGCCGTGATCCCCCGCCTGGGGGAACTCCGGGAACTGGGCATCACCGCCCTGGAGCTGATGCCCGTGGCCCAGTTTCCGGGCAGCCGCAACTGGGGATACGACGGCGTTTACCCCTTCGCCGTCCAGGCGTCTTACGGCGGACCGGAAGGCTTCAGGCGGCTGGTGGACGCCTGCCACCGGCACGGGCTGGCCGTTTTTCTCGATGTGGTTTACAACCACCTGGGGCCCGAGGGAAACTACCTGGAGGATTTCGGCCCCTATTTCACCGATCGCTACCGGACCCCGTGGGGAATGGCTCTGAATTTCGACGGTCCCGGCAGCGACGAGGTGCGGCGGTTCTTTATTGAAAACGCCCTCTTCTGGATCACGGAGTTTCACGTGGACGGCCTGCGCTTAGACGCTGTGCACGCCATCACCGACAAATCGGCGCTGCCCTTTTTAGAAGAGCTGGCCGCCGCCGTGCACCGGCGGGCGGAACAGCTGGGGCGCCGGATTTACGTGATTGCCGAGAGCGACTTAAACGACCCCCGGATCGTCCGGCCGCCGGCGCTGGGCGGCTTCGGCCTGGACGCCCAGTGGAACGACGACTTCCACCACGCTCTGCACGCCCTGCTGACCGGGGAACAGGACGGCTACTACCGGGATTTCGGCCGGACAGAACACCTGGCCCGGGCCTTTCGCGAAGGTTACGTCTACACCGGCCAGTACTCCGCCTACCGGCAGCGGCGGCACGGGCGCCCACCGCAGTTGACCTCCGGCGCCCAGCTGGTGGTTTTTGCCCAGAACCACGACCAGGTGGGCAACCGCGCGCAGGGCGAGCGGTTAAGCGCGCTGACCTCCTTCGCCGGACTGAAGTTGGCCGCCGGCGTGGTGCTCCTTTCCCCTTTCCTCCCCCTTTTGTTTATGGGCGAGGAATACGGGGAAACAGCCCCTTTTCAATACTTTACCAGCCACCAGGACCCTGCGCTGGCGGAAGCGGTGCGCCAGGGGCGGCGCAAAGAATTTGCCGCCTTTGCCTGGGCGGGCGGGGTGCCCGACCCGCAGGACGAGGCCACCTTCCAGCGCTCCCGCCTCAACTATGCGCTGCGCCGGGAGGGGAGGCACCGGGTCCTGCGGGAGTTTTACCGGGAGCTGCTTCGGCTGCGCCGGGAACTGCCGCCCCTGGCGGATTTGAATCCGGAGAACCGGGAAGCAATCTCTTTTGAGCAGCGGCGGGTGCTCTTCGTCCGGCGCTGGAGCGGCAGCATTGAGGTGTGCCTGGTCTTTTCCTTTAACGAAGAAGAGGCAACCATCACCCTGCCCGTGCCGCCCGGACGCTGGCGGAAACGTCTGGACGCGGCCGAAGAGCGCTGGCTGGGCGGCGGCAGCACAGTCCCGGATACGCTTGTCTCCTCCGGGGAAGTTGCCCTTAACCTGAGCCCTTACGCGTGCATTGTATTAAATTTAACCACAGAATAAGTTAAGTGCCAGGCACTTAACTTATTCAAGGGAGGAATAAATTGAATGGACCGCTACATCTGCATCCACGGCCACTTCTACCAGCCCCCCAGGGAAAACCCCTGGCTGGAAGACGTCGAACTCCAGGACACGGCCTACCCTTACCACGACTGGAACGCGCGCAGTACCGCCGAATGTTACGAGCCCAACACCGCCTCGCGCATCCTGGACGGCGACGGCTGGATCAGAAAGATCCTCAACAACTACACCAGGATCAGCTTTAACTTCGGCCCCACGCTCCTCTCCTGGATGGAAAAAAATGAACCGGACGTTTACCGCGCCGTCATCGAAGCCGACCGGGAAAGCAGCCGAAACTTTTCGGGGCACGGCTCGGCCCTGTCTCAGGCCTACAACCACATCATCATGCCGCTGGCCAACCGGCGCGATAAATATACCCAGGTGCTCTGGGGAATCCGGGATTTCGAGCACCGCTACGGCCGGCGGCCGGAGGGGATGTGGCTGCCGGAAACGGCGGTGGATCTGGAAACCCTGGATATCATGGCCGAACAGGGAATCCGGTTCACCATTCTGGTTCCCTACCAGGCCCGGCGGGTGCGCAAGATCGGCTCCGGCACCTGGCACGAGATCGGCCCCCGGGGCCTCGACACCACCATGCCCTACCAGGTGCGCCTGCCCGAGTCAGGCCGGACGATCAACGTTTTCTTTTACAACATGGACATCTCCCGCGCCGTCGCCTTCGAAAAGCTTCTTTCCAACGGGGAGCGCTTCGCCAACCGGCTGCTCGGCGGCTTTAACAGTGAACGGCAGGCCGCGCAACTGGTGAATATTGCCACCGACGGAGAAACTTACGGCCACCACCACCGGCACGGCGATATGGCGCTGGCCTACGCCCTGCACTATATCGAGTCAAATCAACTGGCCAGGATTACCAACTACGCGGAGTTTCTGGAGCGGCACCCGCCCACCCTGGAAGTGGATATCAACGAAAACACCTCCTGGAGCTGCGCCCACGGCGTGGAACGGTGGCGTAACAACTGCGGCTGCAACACCGGCATGCGCCCGGGATGGAACCAGGCCTGGCGGGCCCCCTTGCGGAACGCCCTGAACTGGCTCCGGAACACCCTGGCGCCCCAGTATGAGGAAAAGGCGCGCCAGTACCTGAAAGATCCCTGGGCGGCCCGCAATGACTACATCGCGGTGATCCTCGACCGCTCTCCGGAAAGCCTGCACCGCTTCCTGGAAAAACACGCCCACCGGGAGCCTGGCCGGGAGGAAGAGATCACGATCTGGAAGCTGTTGGAGATGCAGCGGCACGCCATGCTGATGTTCACCAGTTGCGGCTGGTTTTTCGACGAAATTTCGGGGATCGAGACGGTCCAGGTGCTCCAGTACGCCGGGCGCGTCATCCAGCTGGCCCGAGAAGTACTCCAAATTGATCTCGAGCCCCGTTTCCTCGAAATGCTTGCGCAGGCGAAGAGCAATATCGCCGAACATAAAGACGGCGCCAACATTTACGGGAAGTTCGTCAAGCCGGCGATGGTGGACCTGCTCAAGGTCGGCGCCCATTACGCCATCTGCTCGCTGTTTGAGACGTACGACGAACAATCCCGGATTTACTGCTACGCCGTTCACCGGGAAGAAAGCCGGAACAGCCTGGCGGGAGCGGCCAGGCTGACGGTGGGCCGGGCGCGGGTTACTTCCGAAATCACGCGGGAATCGGCCAACTTGAGCTACGGCGTAGTCAACTTCGGCAACCATAACGTGACCGCCGGAGTCCGGGTCTACCAGAGCGAAGAAGCCTACCAGGAGATGGCCCGGGAAGTCACCGGCGCCTTCGACCGGGCTGAATTTTCGGCAACCATCCGCCTTCTGGACCAATTTTTCGAAGGAGCCACTTATACGCTCAAACAGCTTTTCCGGGATAAACAACGAATGGTGCTGGACCAGATTCTCGACACCACCCTGACGCAGGTGGCGGAGGATTACCGGCGGATTTACGAGCGCCACGCACCTTTGATGCGCTTCTTAAAGGATCTGAACATCCCCCAGCCCAAGGCGCTGTACACCGCGGCCGAGTTTGTTTTGAACACCAGCCTGCGCCGGGCCTTTGCGGAAGAAACGCTGGACCTGGAACACATCCGGGCGCTGCTGGAGGAGGCGGAAATGTCCAAAATTCCGCTGGACGGCGCCGGCCTGGCGTACACGCTGCAACAGACTCTGGAAAAAATGGCGGAGCGGCTGCGCGACCAGCCCGGCGACTATTCCCTGCTGGCGCACCTGGACGAGGTAATCGGGCTGGTGCGCACGCTGCCGTTCGAGGTGGACCTGTGGAAGGTGCAAAATATCTACTATGGACTTTTGCAAACGGTCTATCCGGAGACATCGAAAAAGGCCGGACAGGAGGACGAGGAGGCCCGGACGTGGGTGGAACGCTTCAACGCCCTCGGCGATAAGCTTCGGATGCGCAGGGGCAAATAAGTCGTCGGTCGTCGGTCGTCGGTCGTCAGAGATAAAGATGCCTGGTTCGTTCCGAACCAAGCCGATGTTTCGTCAGCCCGGAGCTCTTAAGCGGCGGCAAACGAACGGCGGGCAAAGGGGAATTTTCAGGGGGGAATTAGGGGTTGGATGCTCTTCATGTGGATGACTATTTTCACCGGAGGGAATTCGTGTTCCTATGAACAACTTCCCGATTGCTCCCGCCGCCACCTACCGGCTTCAGTTCAACCAAAAGTTCCGTTTTGCCGACGCCCGGGCGCTGGTTCCCTACCTGCAGGCGCTTGGCGTTACCGACCTCTACGCCTCCCCTTTGCTGGCGGCCCGGCGGGGAACCCCCCACGGTTACGACGTAACGGACCCCGCCAGGCTGAATCCGGAACTGGGGAACGAAAAGGAGTTCGCCGCGCTGGCCGGGGAACTGCAGCAACGCGGGATGGGGCTACTGCTGGACATCGTCCCCAACCACATGGCCGCCAGCAGCGAAAATCCCTGGTGGGCCGACGTGCTGAAAAACGGCCCGGAATCGCCTTCCGCGGCCTTTTTCGACATTGATTGGAATCCGGAAGCGGTGCCGGGGCTGTCCAACAAGGTGCTGGTTCCGGTGCTGGGTGCGCCTTACGGCGAAGCGCTGGAAAACCAGGAGCTGACGGTGGCGCTGGCGGAGGACGGATTCTGGCTTTGCTATCACGAACTGCGCTTTCCGCTGAATCACGCCTCCTCCGTCCGGATCCTGGAACACGGCCTGGAGAGGCTGGCCCAAAACCCTGGCCTGCATCATCCGGCAGCAGCGCAACTGCTGGACCTGATTGCCGCCCTGAAGAAGCCGCCCGGACAAACGGAAGGCGAGCATCCAGCGATGTCCGGGAAACCCGCAGAAGCTGGTGAGCACAAAGAGCGCGAAAGGGCGGCGGTTATGGCTCCAGACGGGGAACCCGGGGAATGCGAGGAGGCGGGGGAACCCGAAAAGAAGGGCGGGACGCCCGGCAGCGCTGCCTGCCGGCAAACCGTCTGGGAAAACCTCTGGCGCCTGTATAACGGGCAGCCTGAAATAAAAGCGTTCCTTGACGAAAACCTGCGGATCATCAACGGCCGGAAAGGAAACCCGGAAAGCTTCAACCTGCTGGACCGAATCATCCGGGAGCAATCTTACCGGTTGGCCTTCTGGCGGACGGCCAAAGAGGAAATCAACTACCGGCGCTTCTTTGACGTGAGCGACCTGGTTTCGCTGCGGATGGAAGAGGAAAAAGTGTTTGCCGCCACCCACGCGCTTATCTTGAGGCTGGCTGCGGCGGGGCAGGTGACCGGTCTGCGGATCGACCACATCGACGGCCTGTACGACCCGGAGGCTTACCTGAGCCGGCTTCAGGAAAGCCTGCGCAAAGGCGGG
>JBFMEJ010000069.1:0-7230 GCA_040753275.1 Bacillota bacterium | reverse complement strand
TAGTGTAATGGTTATTACCACTGAAATATAAAGTTTTTATTAACGTTCTTGCGGTCTTATTTTAAGAAAGAACGAAACAAAGGGAGGAACACGGAACATGTCCAAGAAGATGCTGCGCTTTCTCTGTCCCAACGGTCACCTCGGCTTTGCCCCCATTAAAACTGAAAGCTTTTACCTGGGGGTGGAAACGAGGCCGGATTTTATCCTGGCTGACTCGGGCAGCTGCGACATCGGGCCGGTGCCCCTGGGGGCGGACATTTCCACCAGCCCGGTGCAGTGGCAAAGGCACGATTTAGAGCACATGCTGACGGCTTCCCGCAAGCTGGGCGTGCCCATGATCATCGGCTCTGCCGGGGATACGGGAACGAACAGCCGGGTCGATCTCTACGTGCAGATCATTAAAGAGCTGGCCGAAAAGCACCGGATCCCCAAGTTCAAGCTGGGGTACTTTTATTCAGAAGTCGGCAAAGACTACCTGCGGCAAAAAATAAAAGCGGGGAAAGTGATCCAGGGGCTGGACGGGCGGCCAGAACTTACCTTAGAGGATCTGGACAAAACAGACCGAATTGTTGCCGTAGCGGGAATCCACCCCTACGTCCGCCTGTTGGACCAGGGGGCTGACGTGATCATCGGCGGGCGTTCCAGCGACATTGTGATTTTTGCCGCCCCGGCCATCCGCGCCGGCTTCCCCGAGAACCTTTCCTATTACCTGGGGAAGGTGCTGGAGTGCGCCTCCTTCTGCGCGGAGCCTTACGGGGGGAAAGAAACGATTATCGGGACCATCACGGACGAAGACGTCAAGGTCACCGCCATGCACCCGGAGCAGCGCTGTACGGTGGCTTCAGTGGCCGGCCACGCCATGTACGAACGGGCCAACCCCTTTTACGAGTTTGTGCCCGGCGGGATGCTGGACATGACCGAATGTAAATACGAGCAGTTCGACGAGAAAACCACCCGCATTACAGGACCCAAATTCGTTCCGGCGCAGGAAATCCGGGTGAAGCTGGAAGGCGCCGGCAAGGTGGGCGAAAGGTACATCGGCATTGCCGGCATCCGGGATCCCTACACGATTCAAAATATCGACGGGGTCGTTCAATGGGCGAAGGACCAGGTGAAAGAAAGGTTCGGCGACGCAGGCTACCAGCTGCACTACCATATTTTCGGCAAAAACGGGGTGATGGGCGACCTGGAGCCCGTTAAAGAAATCCGCTCTCACGAGTTGTGCGTCGTGGTGGAAGGGGTGGCGCCGGACAAGGCGACGGCCGAAGAAGTCACCATGATCGGTACCCGGCAGATCTTCTACGCCCGCCTGCCGGAGGTCAAGGGGACGGCCGGCAGCGCCGCTTTCCTCGTCGAAGAGGTTCTCCCGGCCACCCCGGCCTACGTCTGGACGATGAACCATACCGTGCCGGTGGATGATCCAATGGAACTCTTTCCTACCTATCTAACGGAAGCCGGGATTTAAACTTGTGCCGGGGGTTAAGCAGGGAGTCTCTGATCAGGCCATCATGCCACTTTCGTGACACCGGCAGAGAACGAAAATGGGGCCGCCGTTCCATTTGCCCGGAGCATCGGAGCGACGGCAAACGAACGGCGGGCGAAAGCCTATTTTCAGGGCAGGGTGAGAAGAAAAAAGTCGCCGGGTTCGTCTTTGCGGTGAAACTGTTTGGAAAAAAGGAGTGATTTTCCCGTGAAAACCGTCAAACTGGTCGATCTGGCCAAGACCATCCGCAGCAAAAACGCCGGGGTGGATAAAATAACCTTCGACATTATTTTCCGCGAAAAAGAAAACTACGAACTGGTAAAAAACAGCGGGGTAATTAGCAAAGAAAGCATCGCCCGGCTTTACGGTATCGACGAAAGCAGGATTTCCGATTTTGTGGCCTTTGATCCCGCCTGCGCCATTAAATTTACCATTTACCGCGCTAGGCCCAGCGGCAGCCCCGGGGATCCGGATATTTTCGGCTGCCAGCAGTACGCACCGCTGCTGGATATAGAAGTGCCTGTGGAATAGCAAGGCCGTGCGCAGCAGGAGAAGTTGCCGGGGAACAAAGAAACCTGGATGGGGAGGATGGTTCGAAAATCTTGCGTCTCCTCCGGGGTAGAAATTAATTAAGCTGCCGCCGTGAAAATGTTAACGAAATGAATGAGGTGGGATAAATTGCTTTCCGAGGATCGTCTCCTGAGGATTGGTGAGCGGGTCGATCAATTGATTACCCTGGATGTTCCTTCCCGGAACGTAATCCATATTCTTTTTCCGTACGCGAGGGAAAAATCTGCCAGGCCGCTTTCCCTGGCGGCGGCGGAGCTTTTAGCGCAGCGCGTTCATTCCCGGCACGTGGTTTTTATCGCCACCGGCTGGCCCGACCGGCCGCATATTACCCCGGCCATTGCCGAAACCGACGGACCTCCCGGGGCGGCGGCGCTGGCGCGGGCCCTGCACAGGGGCCTGGGTGCGGTCCCCTTTATCTTAATTGAAGAGAACCTTGTTTCTGCGATGAGCCGGGTAACGGAGGCCGCGGGATTAAGGGTGCTTTCCCCGCGAGAGGCAATTGAGGCGGCCTCCTCAACGGCTCCCATCCATGCGGCGGCGGTTTTGGGATTTCCTACGGATGCAGCCGCGGCGAAGGAAAAGGCGCTCGAATTGCTGGCGATGTATGGACCGGCGGCGGTAATCGCCATCGAAAAAGGGGGGATGAACGAACAGGGGAAAATTCATACCAGCCGGGGAGCAGATACGACCGAACACATGGCGAAAGTAGATTACCTGATGCTGGAAGCGGCGCGCAGAGGGATTGCCACCATTGGGATTGGCGACGGCGGAAATGAAATCGGAATGGGGGTGATTCGCGAAGGGATCAGAGAAAGCATTCCTTTCGGAGACAAGTGTCTTTGTGGTTGTGGCGGCGGGATTGCTCCCGCGACCATCACCGATGTGCTGGTTACGGCGGCAATCTCCAATTGGGGCGCCTACGGTGTGGCGGCCTGTCTGGCGGCTGTTCTTGAGCGGATCGACGTATTCCATACTGCTGAAATAGAAGAAAGAATCCTTCGGGCAGCAGCCGCGGCCTCCTTTATTGACGGGATTACCGGTTACGTAGAGCCCGGCGCCGACGGCTTGCCGTTAACTGTCCACCAGGCTTTTGTTACTGTTTTGAGGGAACTGGTTCAACAAGGGCTAAAAAAATGATCGCCTATAAGTTTCTCATTCGTTAGGATAACTTTTTCACCTTTCCAAATTTGCACCTTACCAGATTTAAACATTCACGAAACTGAAGGAGGCAATGGTGATGTTAAAAAATAAATTCCATCTGGCCTGTATTTTGGTGACAGTTGTTTTTGGTCTTGCCGCGTTTCTGGCGGGTTGCGGGGCAGGCGGCGGGGAAAAGGCACCGGCCGCCGGGGAAGATAAAAAAGGTGCGGACAAAACTTATGTCATTAAACTTGCCCACGAGTCTCCGGCTACCCACAGTAAAGGCGTTTGGGCCGAAGATTTTAAAAAAGCGGTGGAAGAGAAATCCGGCGGGAGGATTAAAGTCGAGCTTTTTCACCAGGGGCAGTTGTATGCTTCTGAAGAAGCTGGTTTCCAGGCAGTAATTAACGGGTTAATTCAAATGGCCATCCCCAGCACGGGCTACGTGTCGGCCGTTGTACCGCAGTTCCAGGTTGTCGATTTACCCATGATGTTTCCTGATCAGGAAGCCCTGTATAAGTTTGAAGACAGCGAGGTAGGCAAAGAACTGCTGGCCAAACTCGAGCCGAAAGGCGTCAAGGGCCTGGGTTACATTTCGAACATCCCGCTTGATTTATTCAGCAAAGAGCCGATTGTCAAAATTTCCGATTTTAAGGGCAAGAAAATCCGGACCCACACGGCTGTTTTGGAAAGCAGCGTGAAGGCTTTAGGAGGCAATCCGATGGCCATGCCGGCCAGCGAATTGTACCTGGCTATCGAACAGGGAATTGTGGACGGCGCTTTCACTACCGTTACTTATGCCGCCCCTAACAAATACTACGAGATCACCAAGCACATGACCAAAGCCCGGATCAGCGCCATTGCCTACCCGGTGATCATTAATCTGCAATTTTGGAACTCCCTGCCGGACGATTTAAAGAAGGTTATGGAGGAAGCAGTGGCGGAAGCCATCAGGCAAAACCGGGCAAAGCTAAAGGACCAGGAAGAGAAAGCGCTAAAAACTTTGCAAAATGGCGGTATGCAGGTTCACGAACTGTCTCCGGAGGAACACGCCCAATGGGTAAAAGCCCTGCAGGCGGTGTATGACGAGTACGGAAAAGTGATTGGCCAGGACTTAATCGACAAGGTCAAGAATTTGAAATAGGATAAACTGAATTTGCGGGGCGCCGGCGTTGTTTACCACCTATTAACGATCCTTCAACCAGGCAGGGTTCCCGCTTACGTTGGCGCCCCCGCTTATTTTAGAAGAGTTTAAAAAAGTTGTCCACGAGGACTTCCGCCCTCGGTACTAAGGTTGAAAATAATCATATCCAGGAAAAGAGCTGCCACTAATTCCCAATTCCTCATCCCCAATTCCTGTTCTCTAAGGAGGGTTGCTTTTGCCCAGGAGAATTTCTTCGCTGGTCACCCTTTTGGATGCGGCGGAAATCTGGTTGGCCGGGTTAACGCTGGGGGTTGCCTCTTTGCTGGTTTTCATTGGTGTGATCCTGAGATATTGTTTTCACTATTCAGTTTCAGCCTTCGAGGAGATTATCCGCTACCTGATTATCTGGTCGACTTTTCTCGGGGGAAGCGCGCTCTTGAGACGAAACGGACATATCACCATCGATATTTTGATCGTCCGGCTAAAGGAGCGGCAGCGCCTGATTTTACAGACTTTTGCCTATATACTGGGGATTGTTTTTTGCGCGCTGTTGACGATCAAAGGTTTTGGGTTGGTCGAGCAGTCCATCCGGGTGGGCGCTAAATCCATGTCTACTTTAAGGCTTCCTATGTATATCCCTCAGCTGGCCGTTCCGGCAGGCGGCCTGCTGATGATGTTTCGTTTTGGTCAAAAAGTTTACGAAAACCTGACCTTCCTGTCTGGTGCAAAGGAGTCCCGGGGATGATTTTGACGAAAAGTGAGGTGGGAGCGCAGTGACGCTTTTGGCGGTTGTGACCCTTTTCGTGTTGCTTTTAAGCGGCCTGCCGGTTGCTTTTTCCCTGGGTTTGGCCGGGTTGTTTTTGCTCTATCTGATGGTGGGACCGAACGCGTTGACCGCCGTTCCCCAGATGATGTTTGTGGCCATTGACAGCTTTACTTTGATGTCCGTCCCCTTTTTTATTTTAGCCGCTGACGTTTTAGTGGGGGGCGGGGTGACCAATTACCTGATTGAGGCCGTGGAAAAGCTGTTTGGGCACCTCCGGGGCGGCCTGGCCACCGTTTCCGTTATTGCCTGCGCCTTTTTTGCCGCGATTTCCGGTTCCAGTTCGGCGACCGCCGTGGCCATCGGCTCAGTGTTGGCCCCGGAAATGATCAAAAGAGGTTACAACTCGAAATATACCCTGGGGATCATTGCGGTGGCGGGCGGGTTGGGGATCCTGATCCCACCCAGCATCCCGATGATTGTTTACGGGACGGTGGCCGAACAATCGGTCGGCAAGCTTTTTCTGGCCGGCGTGATTCCCGGAGTGATTCTGACCCTGGCTTTGGTGATTACCGGAATGATCGTTTTTGGGCGGGATCAGGCGTCGCGAGGGGTAAAAAGAGCGTCCTGGCGGGAGCAGGGGCAGGCGCTGAAAAAAGCCTTTTGGGTGCTGTTGTTGCCGGTTTTGATCGCCTGGACAATATACGGCGGGATCGCCACGCCCACGGAAGCGGCGGGGATGTCTGTGGTTTATGCCTTCCTTTGTTCTCTGGTGATTTACAAAGGGTTAAAACCGAAAGATATAATCAAAACCCTGGGCGAGTCTGCCGGCTCAAGC
This sequence comes from Bacillota bacterium, assembly GCA_040753275.1. Classification (GTDB taxonomy): domain Bacteria; phylum Bacillota; class Desulfotomaculia; order Desulfotomaculales; family Nap2-2B; genus JAIMBK01. The sequence goes on along the minus strand of JBFMEJ010000069.1, from coordinate 1,292 downwards.
GCAATGATCCTGCTGATTATTGGCGGCGCCACCGTGTTTGGTTACGTGCTGACCATGCTGCAAATTCCTCAGAAAGTCACCGCCGCCGTCTTAGCCGGAAATCTTTCCCCGGTAGCTTTTTTGCTGATTGTGAACGGAATCCTGCTGGTGCTGGGTTGTTTTTTGGATATTACTTCTATCTTGCTTTTAACCTCCCCGATCTTCTTGCCGATCATGCGTCAGCTGGGCATTGATCCCATCCATTTTGCGGTCATTTTCGTCATCAATATGGAATTGGCTTTGATCACCCCGCCTTTAGGAATGAATTTGTTTATTTTGAGCGGGATTACTAAGGAAAGGATCGAGAAGGTATTGTGGGGAGCCTTGCCATTTGCTTTAGTTATGCTGGCCGTTTTGCTGCTGGTGACCTACGTGCCGAAGTTAAGTCTTTTACTGGTAAGATAATAGGGCGACCTTGAAGTCGATGGTTGATAAAATACAGTTCGAAATTTATCGGTCCACCGTGTTTTTACTTACAATTTTTAGGAAAGCGAAACTGCAACGGGTGAAAAGGCCCGTTGCTTTTTTGCTTCCTTTACAAGCGCCATTTATTTGCATTTTTTCAGGAATAGCCGTTTAACTTTCAAAATCGGCCGCTGGGGGTCAAAAAAAGACCGTTCAGGGATAAATTATTGTTTGTTCGAAAAAGTCGTGGTAAATAGAAAAATAGCAAATAATGAAATTCAGTTGCACGATGTGTAACAAGGTTGGTCAAATCTGGTTGGGGGTAATCGTGAAGACGATTGGCGCGGTCGAAAAGGCCCTGACGATCCTGAATCAGTTCAGCAAGGAGCGGCCGGAGTGGAGCCTCGCCGGATTGAGCAAGGAGTTAAATATTTCCAAGCCAACGGTTTTCCGGCTGTTGAACACCCTGGAAAAGTACGGGTATGTGCAGAAAAACAAAACGACCAACCGTTATCACCTGGGGATGCGGCTTTTTGATCTGGGCAGCGTCGTGATGAGCCAGATCGAGGTGCGCTCCGCCGCCCTGCCGGTGATGCGCGAAATCCGGGACAAGACCAACGAAGCGGTTCACCTGAACATCATTTCCGAGGGTGAGCGGGTCTGTGTTGAATTTTTAGATTCTTCCCACCCGGTGAAAGCTTCTGTCTCTATCGGCCAGCGCGCCCCGCTGTACGTAGGCGCTTCCGCCCTCGTCCTGCTGGCTTTTCAAAAGGAGCAGGAAAGGGAAAAAATTATTGACAGCTTAAAGCTGAGGCCCGTTACAGACAATACGGAAACAAACAAACAGA
>JBFMEJ010000068.1:0-7268 GCA_040753275.1 Bacillota bacterium | reverse complement strand
ACCACGCAGAGGCGGTAGTAGAGATCTTCCCGGAATTTCCCCTGCCTGATCATTTCCTTTAAATCGCGGTTCGTGGCGCTGATCACCCGCACGTTGACCCTGATCGTCCGCTCGCCGCCTACGCGCTCGAAAGTCCCTTCCTGCAGCACGCGCAAAAGTTTTACCTGCGTGGTCAGGGGCAGTTCGCCCACTTCGTCCAAAAAGACGGTGCCGCCGTCGGCCAGTTCGAAGCGGCCTTTTTTATCGCGGATGGCCCCGGTAAAGGCGCCCTTCACGTGCCCGAACAGTTCGCTTTCCAGCGTCCCTTGCGGCAGGGCGCCGCAGTTCACCGCCACAAAAGGCTTGCCCGCGCGGGCGCTTTCGTTGTGAATGGCAGCAGCCACCAATTCTTTGCCCGTCCCCGTCTCGCCCTGGATGAGCACGGGGGCGCTGGTATCGGCGACGTCGCGGATCAGCTCAAAAACCTGCACCATCTTGTGGTCCCGGCCGATGATGCCGGCGAACTGCTGAATTTCCCCCAGGCGCCTTTCCAGTTCCAAGAGGCGCGTCTGGTCGCGATACGAGGCCAGGATCCCGATCATCTCGCCGGCGTTGTCTTTAATGGGCACCACTGAAACATCCAGGTGTTTTCTTTCTCCGTTTTGAGCGGTGAAATCCAGGGTATATTCCAGCTGACGCGGCCGGCAGACGCCTTTTTCCTGGAAAGAGCATTTACCCCCGCAAAAACCCCCGGGGAACACCTCGTGGCAATCCCGGCCCAGCACTTCCTCCCGGCGGTAGCCGGTAATCTTCTCGGCGCCGCGGTTAAAGTAAAAAATCCGCCGGTAAAGGTCGTGCGCCACAATCCCCTCCGTGAGGCTGTCCAAAATCCGGTCGGCATTGTTTTTTAAAGTAATTAAAGCATTGAAGTAGCCGCGGGCAAATAAACCGGCCACCAGGTCTTTGATTTCCTCGCGGCTTTGGCGGAAAGCCGCCAGCAGTTCCGCTTTGCCCCCTTTTGCCTGCTCCGGACCGGCCAGGTTCCAGTGGACGGCGCCGGGGATGCCCTGCAGGACGGGGCAGTTTTCTTTCGCCCGCTCGCTTAGGGTCACCACGACGTCAAACAGCTGCGTTCCCAGGTCCGCCACCGTTTTGGACGCCTGGGACTTTATGTCAACTCCCGCCTCCGCCATCACCTGCACGGCAAGCGGGTGCACTTCGCCCTTCATCAGGCCCGCGCTGGCCACTTCCACCCCGGGCGGCGCCAGGGCGCGGGCAAAGCCTTCGGCCATCTGACTGCGGGCAGCGTTGTTTTCGCCGACAAATAAAAGTCTAGGCATTTATTCCCATTCACTCCGTGGCAGATTACTCATTTCTAGTTTAGCTCTTTTCGCTCGCCGGTAACCAGGTAAATCACCGCCTCGCCGATGTTCGTGGCGTGGTCGGCGATCCGCTCCAGGTAGCGGCTGACGTACAAGAGGTAGGCGGACTGCATCACCACTTTCGGGTCATCCGTCATGCAGTTAATCAGTTCCCGAAAGGCCCGGGCAAAGAGGTAGTCGACGTCGTCGTCCAGCGCGCACATCTCCCGGGCTTTTTCCACGTCGTTATGCACGTAGGCGTCCAGCCCGTCTTTGATCATCTTCTGCGTTAACCTGGCCATCTCCGGAATGTATTCAAGGGGCTTGACGGTCAGGGGGTGCCCGCTCAAGCACATCGTGGCGCGAGCGATGTCCACGGCGTGGTCGGCCATGCGCTCCAGGCTGAGCAGGATTTTGATGCCCGTGATCACGATCCGCAGGTCCTTGGCGATGGGCTGCTGGGTGGCCACCAGCTTTACGCACTTATCCTCGATCTCCAGATATAATTCGTCAATCATCTCGTCCCCCATGATCACCTGAGCCGCCCCCGCTACATCCAGTTTCACCAGGGACTGCACGGACTCATACACCGCCTGTTCGACCAGGCTGGCCATGCGCAAAATATCTTGCTGGAGCTCTTTAAGCGCTTTATCAAAAGCGCTGCGCGGACTCATTCGGATCCCCCCTGCAAAATATAGATTTTCCTGGGAGCAAAAAGATTTCTATCTCTTTCGCCAAAACATTTTAGCCAAACCGCCCGGTGATGTAGTCTTCGGTGCGCTGGTCCTTTGGCCGGGTAAACACTTCCTCGGTCGTTCCCCATTCCACCAGTTCGCCGTTTAAAAAGTAGGCGGTGATGTCCGAAACCCGGGCGGCCTGCTGCATGTTGTGCGTTACGATGACAATGGTGTATTCGTGCTTGAGCACCTGGATCAATTCCTCTATTTTTAAGGTGGAAATGGGATCCAGGGCCGAACTGGGTTCGTCCATTAAGACCACTTCCGGCTCCACGGCCAGCAGCCGGGCAATGCAGAGGCGCTGCTGCTGCCCGCCGGACAACCCCAGGGCCGACTTGAACAGGCGGTCTTTGACTTCGTCCCAGAGCACCGCGCTGCGCAAACTTAGCTCCACGATCTCATCCAGCTGGCGTTTGTTTCTTACTCCGTGAACCCGCGGACCGTAGGCAACGTTATCGTAAACGGACATGGGAAAGGGGTTGGGCTTCTGAAAGACCATGCCAACCCGCTTGCGCAAGCTTACCACATCCACGTCGGGCGCGTAAATATCCCGGCCGTCCAGCTGCACGGTTCCCTCCACGCGCACCCCTTCAAACAGGTCGTTCATCCGGTTCAAAGTGCGTAAAAAAGTGGATTTACCGCAGCCGGACGGACCGATCAAAGCGGTGATTTTATTGGCCTGGATTTCCAGATTAACGTCTTTTAAGGCCTGGAAATCTTTATAAAACAGGTTCAAATCCTTGACCAGTATTTTTGGCTGATTCAAAAAAAGCCCCCCTAAAGCGCGTCCCTCAAAAAATTTTAACTCCCGGCAGTTAAGTTTGGTTAATTGAAAGTTAAATTAACCCCCGAGAACGCCTTTACCTCTTTCTGCCTTTACCTCTTTCTGCCTTTCCGCCTTTGGGCCTTTCTTCCCTTCGCCTTTGTGCCTTTGTACCTTTATACCTTTTACTGTCCGCCGGCAGCGGTTTCTTTTTCCGCCCCCCGGCCGCTCTCTTCCACCGGCAGGGAAAAAGAAAAAGTGCTTCCTTTGCCGACCGTGCTCTCCACGTAGGTTTTGCCGCCGTGGGCGCGGATGATGTGCTTAACGATGGCCAGACCCACGCCGATGCCGCCCAACTCGCGGGAGCGCGCCTTATCCACCCGGTAAAAACGTTCAAAAATTCGGGGCAGGCTTTCCGGCGGAATCCCGATGCCGGTATCCGTCACGCTGACCCGGACGTCCCCGCCGGTTACCCCGGCCAGGACGGTCACTTTCCCTCCGGCGGGCGTATATTTAACGGCGTTATCCACCAGGTTAATCAGCACCTGGGTGAGCATGTCCGGGTCGCCGTGAACGGCGGGAAGATCCGCCGGCACTTCGGCGGTCAGCGCCAGGTTCTTTTCGTTGGCCTGCGGCTCGAACATGGTCACCACACGGCTGATCGTATCGGCCAGCTGCACCGGCTGCCAGCGGTGAACAACCCGGCGCTCTTCAATTTTGGACAAATCCAGGAGGTCGTCGACCAGCCTGGTCAACCGCTCCGTTTCCTTGTTCATGATTTCCAGGAAATGGCGCGTGGCGGCGGGATCTTCGATCGCCCCGTCCAGGAGGGTCTCCAGGTAGCCGCGGATGGAGGTCAGCGGCGTGCGCAATTCGTGGGAAACGTTGGCTACAAATTGGGAACGCATTTCCTCCAGCCTTTTCCGCTCCGTGATGTCCCGGAGCAAAACCACGATCCCGCCCTGTTCGGCCCCCTGTCCTTTCAGCGGGGCGGCGTGCAGGTTAAAAACCTTCGGCTCCGGATAAATGAGCTTGATTTCCTGGGTAAGGGGCTTGCCTGTTTTTAAAGCTCTTTCCAGCAGGCGCTCTACGTCGTAGTTGCGGACGACGCCCAAAATATTCTTGCCGTAGGAAGAAAGCTGGTCGATCCCGAAAATTTTCTCCACCACCGGGTTGATAAAAAGCACTTCCCCGTTCTTGTTTAAAGCAATCACCCCGTCGGTCATGCTGTTCAGGATGGCTCGGGCCTGGTTGCGGGCTTCGGTGATCTGGGCAATGGTCACTTTTAACTGCCTGGCCATTTCGTTGATGCTGCGGGCCAGCTGCCCGATTTCGTCGTCGGCGTAGACCAGGATTTCCCGCTCCAGGTTGCCCCGGGCCATTTCCCGGGCCGCCTCATTGATCTCATTCAGCGGGCTGATCACGCGCTTATATAAAACCCAGGCCAAACCGACCGAAACGGGAAACCCGATGACCAGGGCCGCGGTCAGGCTCAGCTCCCGGACGGCGTAAAGCTGCAGCAGGGCGCAAAAGACCAGCAGCAAAACAAAGTAGCTGGCCACCGCCCGCCAGGTGATCCCTTTTAAAAAGAAAAGCCTCGGCACTAAGGCACCTCCTTAAAACGGTATCCCACGCCGCGGACAGTTTCGATAAACTGGGGTGCCCCCGGCACCTGTTCCAGTTTTTGCCTGATGTGCCGGATGTGGACATCCACCGTGCGGGAGTCCCCCGCGTAATCGTAACCCCAGATGTGCTCCAGGAGGTATTCACGGGAAAACACCCGCCCCGGTTCGCCGGCCAAAAAGCGTAAAAGTTCAAATTCTTTCGGGGTAAAATCTTGTTTTGCGCCGTTTAAAGTAACGGTAAATTTCTCCTGATCAATGACCAGGGGGCCGTGCACCAGCTTCTTCTTGACGGGGGCGGCGGCCTTTTCGCCGTTTTCCAGGTGTCCGCGCCGCAGGCGCGCTTTAACGCGGGCCAGCAGTTCCCGGGGGGAAAAGGGCTTGGTGATGTAATCGTCGGCGCCCATTTCCAGCCCCAGGATGCGGTCCACTTCCTCCACCCGCGCGCTCACCATGACGATGGGAATGCGCCTGGTTTCGGGATCGTACTGCAGGGTGCGGCAAACGGAGAGCCCGTCCTGACCCGGCAGCATGACGTCCAGGATGATTAAGTCGGGCTGCTCTTCCTTCGCCAGTTTCAGAGCGGTGTCGCCGTCGCCGGCCGCAATTACCGTGTGGCCCTCCCGTTCCAGATTATAGCGAATCAGCTCCACGATGTTTTCCTCGTCATCGACCACCAGAATCCTGGGCATTGCCAGCCTTCACCCTTCTGATTCAGAAGTATTTATTCATTTTCCTTAAACATGTTTTTGGTATATGGATCCTTGACTTGCCTGCCGTCCATTTACCTTTATTACCTTTATTACCTTCGCGCCAACGTTCGCGCCAACGCTCCAGAATAACGAAACATCGCCCTCAAATATAAGTTAAGTGCCTGGCACTTAACTTACTTTGTTTCTTCAGGGCCGAAGCATGAGCAGAGCCGCCATTCTCCCCGTTTTCCCCCCGCTTGCCCGGTGCGAGAAGAACAAATCCTGCCGGCAACTGGTACAAAGATTCGCCACTGCAATGCGCTCTTCCTGCAAACCGCCCTCCAAAAGGGTGCGCCGGTTGGCTTCCCAGAGGTTTAAATACCAGCGTCCCGGGGCGGCCGGCGCAAAGAGGGCCGGCCAGTCCGGAAAGACGCTTTGAAAGCGGCTGAACACCGGTTCGTCCACCTCGTAACAGCAAGGCCCGATGGCCGGGCCGATTCCCGCCAGGCAGTCCCGGGGGCGGGTGCCGAATGATTGCTGCATGGCCTCCACGGTTCTGGCGGCAATTTTAAGGGCCGTGCCCTTCCAGCCGGCGTGGGCCACCCCGATTGCTTTTTGCACCGGGTCGAGCAGAAAAACGGGAACGCAATCGGCGTGGTAGCTGGAAAGGAGGACACCCGGCTCATTGGTAATCAGGGCATCTGTGGCCGGCAGGGCGCTTTCGGCCTCGGCCGCCCCTTTCCCCCGGTGCTCCGCCGTCACCCGTGCCACGCCGTCGCCGTGCACCTGGGCGGCGGCCACCAGGTCGGCCGGCTCCGCGCCGAGCGCCCGGCAAATGCTCAATCTATTAATTAAAACATTTTCGGGGCGGTCACCCACGCGAAAGCTCATGTTCAGACCGGCGTACGGCCCCTCGCTCACCCCGCCGCAGCGGGTGGTGAAGGCGTGGGCCACCAGGCCGGTGCGGGAAAAGGAATCAATCATTAAATACTGGACGCCGTCTTTCTGGCACAACGTAAAGCCGGTCAAGGGCACTTACCTTTCCATGGGCGAAATTTTTCGTCTTCATTTTAGCACAGAAAACGTGCTTTTGGCTAGAGAATATCGAAAACTGGGGGTAAATTCAATCTTTTGGAAAAAATATTGCCAAAGGAATATAACATGATAAAATTAAAAATAAAAGTATTGAGCGAACAGGGGGCAGACCAGATGGAGAAAGAAATTTTTTTTTAGTGGAGGAATCCGGGGAGGGCGGCTACGAGGCACGTGCCCTGGGCCATTCGATTTTTACAGAAGGTGACTCCGTTGACGATTTAAAAAGCAAGATCCATGACGCCGTTCGGTGTCATTTTGAGGAAAAGGAGCTTCCGAAAATAATCCGGCTCCACTTTGTCAGGGACGAGGTTATCGCTATTGATTTCGCCCGTAAGTTTTAAAATTTCGGTTGGAACCTCACGTAAATTGTAATATAATATCACCATCGCAGTGATATTAACGGTGAGGATCGATACAATGCATGAAAAGATTTTTCCATTGGGCGGACCTGTTTCGGAAAAAGATATCGTTGACCGGGAAGATTTTCTAAACTCGCTCCAAATGAGACTAAACGGCGGTCAGAGCGTCATGCTGGCCGGCCCGCGCAGGATAGGAAAAACTTCCCTCGCCCTGGAAGTCCTGAGAAGGCTCAAGAAGCAAGGGCTCTACACCGCGTTTGTGGACCTGTTCCGAGTTTCCAGCAAGCTAAGAATTGCTGCGTATTCCCGTCCCACTGATACCGCCCGTCTTTCCGCAGCTTCACTTCTTCCCCGCCATTGCCAGCCCCCGGCGGTAGGCGTTCAGGTTTAACTCTGCCGCGCGGCCGGAGAAGCGGTGCCGGATGGTTTTTTCCAGGGATTCCGCTTCAACGATGCCGGTTGTGGCCACGATGGCGCCTAAGGAGACCAGGTTGGCCACCCCTACCCGGCCCAGTTCGCGGGCCGTGTCGGTAAAGGGGAAGCCGAAGGCGCGCGCCCTGCTTTTTTCCAGTTGATCGGCGTTAATTAAGCTTGTATCGTAGATCAGGACGGCTTCCGGGGGCAGGGAGCGGGCGTAGAGCGCGTAGGCCTCCGGAGTAA
>JBFMEJ010000067.1:0-7387 GCA_040753275.1 Bacillota bacterium | reverse complement strand
CCGATCCGGCCATGGGGTGGCCGCCGACAAAAACCGTTCCCTCCCGCATCACGCCGCCGGCGAACCGGACGATGTCCCCCTTGACGCTGCCCACGTCGGTGACCACCGTACCGGGGGCTAAACAAGGGGCAATTTCCTTGAGCAGCTCCCGGTTGGCCCGGAGGTGCGCCGCCAGCACCACAATTTCCGCTTCCGCCGCCGCCCGCCGGGGGTCCCCCGCCGTCCGGTGGACGGCACCGCACTGCAGGGCGGCCCGCAAATTATCTTCGTTTCGCCCGACGCCGACCACTTCTTTCGCCAACTGCCGGCTGCACAGGGCCATACCTAAAGAACCGCCGATCAGGCCGACGCCGATAATAACTACTTTTTGAAACAGGGCCAATTAATTCACCTCAGAAAATATCAGGCACAAAGTATCCCAGGCACAAAGGCACAAAGGAAAAATATCAGGTCACACCTGTTTCTTTGTGCCTTTGTGCCTCTGTGCCTTTATACCTTTGCCCTGAAAAAAGCATTTGCCAATTTTCATTATCTGCTGGTGCTGATTGCCGCATGGGGTGTCTGATGGTTTAATTATGCCGCTACTTTTGGCAAGTCCGGCCCGCCCGGCAGCTTTTCCCGGCCGGTTCCGCCGCCTCTTCTTTCGCCAGCTTAGCTTTGGGCGCTCCGCAGGCTTTGCATTTGCCCGGCTTGCAGCGCGCTTCTACCACGTTGCCGCATTCAGCGCATTTCCAGACGGCCACTCCCCTTCACCTCCCACCGCAAAAACGCCGGATTTCATCAACAGCTTGCGCCGGATCAGCAGAACCAAAAATTGCCGACCCGGCCACCAGGACCGTGGCCCCGGCTTTTGCCGCCAGAGGCGCCGTTTTGGCGTCGATGCCGCCGTCTACGGCGATCTCGGCAGAGGACCCGGCCGCTTCCAGGAGCTGTTTAACGGCGGCTATTTTCGCCAGCATCCCGGGAATAAAGGCCTGTCCGCCAAAACCGGGGTTAACGGTCATCACCAAAACAAGATCGATCAACTCGACAAGATATTGCAAAACTTCCGGGGGGGTGGCCGGGTTCAGGGCAAGCCCCGCCCTGGCGCCCCCCTCCTTGATTTGCGTGAGCGTCCGGTGGAGGTGGCCGCCGGTCTCCGCGTGAATGGTAATCAGGTCGGCGCCGGCTTCTAAAAAACTGGCAATGTATCTTTCCGGCCCGGCAATCATCAAATGCACGTCGAACACCAGCCTGCTGTGCGGGCGCAGGGCAGCCACCACCGGGGGGCCGATGGTGAGGTTGGGCACAAAATGGCCGTCCATGACGTCGATGTGCAGGTAGTCGGCATTTTCGATGCGCTTAATTTCCTGCCCCAAGGCGGCAAAATCGGCCGCCAGAATGGAAGGTGCTATTTTAATCATATTTTCGTTTCTCCTGTTCGATTACCTCATGAAGAAGTTTTAAATAATTTTCGTACCGCAGCCGGCTGATCTTACCAGCGGCCACGGCCTGTTTGACTGCGCAGCCCGGTTCTTGATCGTGCAGGCAGCCGGTAAACCGGCAGTCCAGCAGATACGCCTGAAATTCCGGGAAAAAGCGAGCCAGTTCCGTGCATTCCAGGAGCGGTAAAGCAAGGCTGGAAAAGCCGGGGGTATCCACGACCAGGCCGCCGCCGGTTAAAGGCAGCAATTCCACATGCCGGGTGGTATGCCGGCCCCGCCCGATCTTTGCGCTGACCGCCTGCGTTTTCAGGCTTAACCCGGGCTCCAGCGCGTTGAGCAGACTGCTCTTTCCCGCCCCGGAAGGGCCGGCAAACACACTCACCCCGGTGCGCAAAACTTTCCGCAAGGCATCCAGGCCGGCACCTGTTTTGGCGCTGGTCACCAGCACCGCGTAACCGGCCGGCCGGTAAACGGAAGTCAGCCCGGCTGCTTTTTCCGCGCCCAGGTCGGCTTTATTCATACAAAGCACAGGGGTCACCCCGGCCGCCCCGGCCTGGATCAGGAGGCGGTCGATGAGCAACGGGTTGGGGTGCGGGTCCTGCACGGCAAAGACAAGAACGGCCCGCTCTACGTTCGCTACCGGCGGGCGGACCAGCCTGCTTCGCCGCGGCCGCACGTTTTCGATCACACCGCTTTGCGCTCCGGTGGCGGTGTATTCCACCTCATCGCCCACCAGCACCTGCTGTCCCTGCCGGCGCAGGCGCCCCCGCAAAACGCAGGCGTAAACCGCCGCCTCGCTGCGCACGTAATAGAAACCGCCCGACGCTTTGATGACTACTCCCGCGCGCACGCCATCCCCCTCGGTCAAGCCAGCCTTATCCCTCGAACGTCCTGGTCTGAATCAAGTCGTTATCCCGGTAAACCCGGACGGTAGTTTTCCCGTAGCACTTGATTGTTTCCGTAAACCGGTCGCCGGGAGGGTGCGTTTTGATGTAAACATCCCTCGATCCCCGGACATCCGTGACATTAATCCTGATTTGATGCTCTTTTCCGTCCCTCGGCACGTTAACGGTCACTTCCACTTCCCTGGGGAGAGGCCCCGGACCTTTGCTGACCACTACCTTCACGGTCGCTCCTTCCTGGACCGGGGTACCGGCGGCCGGCTCCTGGGAAATTACCTGTCCGGACAGGTATTGGGTGCTTTCGGCCCAGCTGATTTGATCATCCAGCTTTAACTTCTTTTCACTTAACCTGCTCCTGGCCTGTTCAATGTTCAACCCGAGCAGGTCGGGCACCCGGGCTTCCGCCGGCCGGGGACCTTTGGAGACGTAAACGGTCACCGCGGCGCCTCTGGGCTGCATGCTGTGGGCCTTGGGCTCCTGGTGAAAGATATACCCCTGGGGAACTTTGTCGTGGTAATCTTCCTGGTATTGTTCGGCCATCTGCAGTCCGGCCTCTGCCAGCCTGATCCGGGCATCCGGCACACTGAGCTGGTAAAGATCGGGCACCTCCCGTAAATCCGGCCCCAGGCTCACGGTTAAAGTAATTTGTCTGGGCGGTTTTACTTTCGGATCCTCCGGACCGATGTCCTGGCGAATCACGTACCCTTCCGGAACCTGGGCATCGTAATCTTTCTCCACCGCTACCCGCAGCCCCAGACCAGTGAGGATTTCGGCTGCTTCGGCAAGGCTTTTCCGGGTAACGTCCGGCACCTGGATTTCCGGAACAGAAAAGTAATATTTGTTCAACAGGTAGGCGCCGGCAGCCAGAAAAGCAACCAGCAGCAAACCGAGGATAACCCACCCCAGGGGGCGGAGCCGGCGTTTTTTACCCGCTCCGGTTTGAATTTCCTCCTCCTCGAAATCATCCCCCGGCGAAAAACCCCCTTCCGCGCTCCCGGCGTCTTCGTTTTCCTCCTTTTTTAAGGCCGCCTGCAAACTCTGGGACATTTCGGCCGCCGTGGCAAAACGAAGGGCCGGTTCCTTGTTCATCGCCTTTAAGATTACTTTTTCCAGCCGGGGAGGGATCCCGGGATTTAACCGGGAAGGCATTTCCGGTTGTTCCTGAATGTGCTTAATCGCGATGGCGATGGGGCTGTCTCCCTGGTACGGAACAACTCCGGTCAACATTTCGTACAGGACAACGCCCAGGGAATAGAGGTCGGATTTTGGCCCGACCGCCTGGCCCCGGGCCTGCTCCGGGGAAAGGTAATGCACCGAACCCATGATCGTATCGGTATAGGTCAGGGTGGCGGCGGTGATTTCCCTGGCCATCCCGAAGTCCGTTAACTTTGCCCACCCGCCGTAAGTAATTAAAATATTGTGGGGCTTGACGTCCCGGTGCACGATCTTGTTTTCGTGGGCGTGCTGGAGCGCCTTGCAAATTTGCACCACGATGCGCAGCGCCCTTTCGGGAGGAAGAGGCCCCTCTTTCTTAATAATATTTTTTAAATTATCGCCATGAACATATTCCATGACCAGATAATGGATATTGTCTTCCTGCCCGACATCGTAAATGCTCACAATATTCGGGTGGGACAGCCGGGCAATGGCCTGCGCCTCTCGCTGGAAACGGGCGATAAAATCCTTGTCCACCGTAAATTCGGGGCGCAAAATTTTGATCGTCACCGGCCGGTTGAGAAATTTATCGTGGCCCTTGTAGACAATGGCCATTCCTCCGCCGCCCAGCTCCTCGATGATTTCGTAGCGGTTGCCCAAAATTTTACCAAGCATAGATTTTCACTTCTTCGCCCTGCATTTAATTCACCGCCACCAGCACAACGGAAATATTATCGGTGCCGCCCCGCGCCAGCGCCTGCTCCACCAAAGCGGAAACGGCCTGGTCCAGGCCGGCGGAACTGTAAACAATCCGGCCCAGTTCCCTTTCGTCCAGCAGCCCCGACAACCCGTCGGTGCATAAAAGAACCATATCCTGCGGCTGCAGCGTCAAGCGGGCGGTATCCACTTCGATCAGGGGCTCTACGCCCAGGGCCCGCGTCAGGACGTGGCGGTAAGGATGGTGTTTGGCCTGCTCTTCCGTAAGGCTGCCGTTTCTAACCAGCTCCTGAACCGCGGAGTGATCCTCGGTCAACTGGGCAATGCTTCCTTTCTGCAATAAGTAAATCCGGCTGTCCCCCACGTGGGCCAGATAAAGGCGCCTGTCCCGGATCACCACGCAGCTCAAGGTCGTGCCCATCCCCCGGCAACCGGGGTGGCTTGCCGACATCTGGTAAACCAGCCGGTTCGCTTCCCGGACCCCTTCCACCAGGACCACGCCGATATCTGCGCAGCCGCTTAAGCAGGCCCGCAGAAAATGCTCCAGCGTCCGCAGGGCCAGCTGGCTGGCCACTTCCCCCGCCTGGTGGCCGCCCATTCCGTCGGCAACGGCGAAAAACCCGAGATCGGGGCAGACGCTCACGTAATCCTCGTTGCTCGGCCGGACCCTGCCGGCATGAGTCGCCTGGCTCCAGCGCATCCTCCCACCTCACTAACCGAGGGTTTGCCAAATCCATTTGCCTGATCAGTTTGCATAATCGTTCGCCATCAGGAGCAAAAAATCCTTTTTCCCCGGCGAAAATAAAAACAACGGCCGGTGGACGATGGCTATTCCGGGGAACATTTTCTATATGTTATAATTATTCAACGTGTAAACATAAATTAAACAGGGGAGCCGTTCATGCCAAAACTGCTGATTATCGACGACCAGACCCTCACCATCCGGGCCCTGCGGGAAGTGCTGGAGGAGGCGCTCTCCGGCTCCGGGGTAGATATTTCGACCATTAAAATCAACCGGACCTGCTCGCTGACCGCCTGTTCCCCTTCGGTCCGCGAATTTTACGGATCCAGCGCGGAATTTCTTTCCCGGGCCGCCGGCGCCGACATCCTGGTCGTTCATAAAGCCCCCGTCACGGAAAAGGTCTTCCGGAAGGCCGAAAACCTCAAACTGGTTGCCTGCGCCCGGAACAACCCGGTCAACGTCGACCTGGCCGCCGCGGCCCGCCGGGGAATCCTGGTGATTAACGCCCCGGGCCGGGCCAGCGAAGCCACTGCCGAGCTGACCGTCGGCTTAATGCTGGCGTTGGCCAGAAACATTGTCCAGGCCGGCCTTCTCACCGGCAGCGCCGGGCCGGCGGCCTGGGATTACAACACCCGCACCGCTCTGGAAGGCATCGAACTGAAAGGGAAAACGGCCGGTATCATTGGTTTCGGCCGGGTCGGCAGGGAGGTAGCCGGAAGATTAAAAGCCTTTGGAATGAATATTCTGGTTTACAGCACCCATACCGCACCGGGGGAAATTATCCGCCTCGGGGCCAGGCCAGCCACCCTGGAAGAGCTTCTGCAAAAGTCTGATTTTGTTACCCTGCATCCCCGGTTAACGGAAAAAAACAAAAACCTGATCGGAGAAAAACAGTTAAATCTAATGAAAAGAAGCGCATATCTAATCAACACCGCCAGGGGCAAACTGATCGACGAAAAGGCCCTCTACCGGGTCTTGAGAGAAGAAAAAATCCGGGGCGCCGCCCTGGATGTCCTGGCAGAGGAGCCGCCGGCCCGGGACAACCCGCTCTTAGGTTTAAAAAACGTTCTGATTACCCCGCACCTGGGCGGGAAAACCCGCGAGGTGCCGGCCCGCGCCGCCGGACTGCTCACCGCAGACATCAAAAGGTTTTTGGCCGGAGAAAAACCGCTGAATATAGTTAGTTCTTTGCCGGAACCGGAAGCATGAACTGGTCGATTTCCAGGTCTGGTCTGTTTAATTCCGGATCGCGGCGAACCAGCGCAGTTGCTTTCATTTTTTAGATTTCTCCTGGCTCCTTTCTGATCTGCACAATGTTTTTGAATAAGGCAAACTTCTCAACGTACTTGAGCACCGCCAGGACAAAGGTGGCGTGCGACCACGTTAAAGGGGCCACGGAAAGCTGCTCGCCCGTGTACGGGTGCACCTGCTCGGCCATGATCCCGCTTTTCCCGGCCCTTTTCGCCGCCCACGCCAGCAGTTCCCGGGCCGGTTCCAGTTCTTCGGGGGTGCGGGCCGCTTCGATCTGCCACTCGGCCAGCCACAGCGTACAGATGAACCAGGGGTTGCCCGGCACCTTTTGAAGATCCCCGGAACGCCGGAAGTAATAATCGCCGGGATAACGCGCAATTCCCCCGATCTCGGTATTCACCCACAAAAATTTCCGGATCGCCTGCATTGTCCGCCTGACCCGCAGATGGCCGGCCGGCAAAAGGCCGAAGGCAAAAACCCCGTACAGACTGCTCTCCAGGGTAAAGTCCTTTTCCAATTCCCCTTCCGCACTGAAACCGGCGCCCCGGATAAATCGATCCAAATCGTAGCTGTACAGGTGTTTCAAGGTTGCCGCCTTCACTTCCCGGGCCGCCCGATCCCACCGCCCGGCTCTCCCCTCGTCTCCAAACAGCCGGGCAAAGGAAGCCGCCGCCTGCAGGCCCCCGTATACGGCGGCGGAGGTAAAGGTAAAAACTCCCCTTCGCTCTTCCCACAGGTCATAACTTTGCAGCGGCAGACCCGTCCGGCGATCCCGGTACCTTTCCAGAAAATCGGCCGCCGGGACAATGAGCGGCGAGTAAAGGGATTTAATAAATTCGAAACCTTTGTAGAGCGCGTAGTTACGGCCTAAAGCCCAAAGCACCAGGGCGGTTTCATCTTCTTGAACCGGCAGGTAGCCGTATTCGTCCCGGGTCCAGGGGTGCCAGCTGGAGCCGACGGAGCCGTCCGGGTTGTATTTCGGCCAGAAAAATCCTTCTTCACTCAAAATATCCCGGCAGAAAAAATAAAAAGGTCTGGTGACTTCCGGGTAGCCGGCCCGGTCCAGGGCGTGGGCAATCAGCGCCCCGTCCCGCGGCCAGAGATAGGAATAATGATCCCGGTTGGTCACCATGATATCCGTATCGTTGGCGGCCAGAATGGCACCGCGATTATCCACCTGGGTGCGGACGACCAGC
>JBFMEJ010000066.1:0-7418 GCA_040753275.1 Bacillota bacterium | reverse complement strand
AAATCCAACTTGCTGCATGCTGTACAGACTGTTTACCGGTCAAGCCAGGCAAAAGCATCCCTGCCCATTCTGGGGAGTATTTTATTTAAAGCACAGGCCGGGGAATTAAGCACCACCTCCACAGATATTGACTTAACCTTGCAATGCAAGGCAAGTGTAGAAGTTGTCCAGGAAGGTGCGATTTGCCTGCCGGCGCGCCAGATTATGGACATAGTGCGCTGCCTTCCCGACGCGGTCGTCCAACTGGAAAGCGACGAGACGACTAACAGCGTAAAAATCCTTTATAATGATTCGCAGATCAACATCAAGGGCTATCCCCCCGATCAGTTTCCCGCTTTACCGGAAGTAACCGAGCAGATATCGTTTACGCTGGCGCAGGGGCTGTTAAGGGAAATGATCAGGCAAACCATTTACGCCGTTTCAACGGACAAGACGAGGCCGCTTTTTACAGGGGTCTTGTTTGAAAACGAGGATCAGAGATTCAGGCTGGTGGCCACCGACACGCACCGCCTCGCCCTGCGTGAAACAGAAGTGGACGCCGATCGGTTCGGCAACGTCATCGTCCCTGGCGGCGCCCTATCCGAACTGGTTAGAATCATGCGCGGTGAAGACGAACCGGTCCAGGTAAAAATCAGCAAAAGTCATATTTCGTTTGCCATGCAGGGTGCACTGTTGATTTCCCGGTTGATTGCCGGTCAGTTCCCTGCTTACCGGCAGATTATCCCGCATAATTTTTCCGCCCGCTTGACGATGAATACTCTTGAATTAAGCAACTCTCTGGCCCGGGCCGCCCTTTTAATTGAAGAGGAAATTCCAATTTTGCGCTTTAACCTGGAGGAGGGTCAGTCGCTTATTTCCGTAAACACTACTTCCGGCTGGATTAAAGAAAATTTAAAGGCTAATTACGCAGGGGATCCCATGGAAATTTACTTTAACGCCCGCTATTTAATGGAAACTCTGCGCGCCATTCCCACCGAAGAAGTGACGATTAATTTTACCAGCCCGCTATCCGCAGCTATCATTCAGCCGGCCGGAAAAGATGAGTACCTGGCGCTTCTGTTACCGGCCCGGCCGAAAAGCGACTGAGTAAATAATTAGCGAAAAGAAAGGAGATTTAATCGTGTTTTTACACCTGGGTAAAGATATTGTGGTTTCCAAAGGGGATGTCATTATGATTCTTGACTACCGGGCAAATATTAAAACGTCGCCCAACGAAAACGTCTTTGTCCGCAACCTTGCCGAGAAAGGTAAGGAGAAATCCTGGGTGATTACCTCCAGGGATATTTTTATTTCCCCGATTTCCAGCAGTACACTCAAAAAGCGGGCAGAAAGCTTTTTTTAGATTTTGTTTTTTAAGCAAATGTGATAAAATTATTTTAGTGGTCCAACCAAAAAATTAAGCCGCCGGCCCCTGGGCGGCTTTATCGTGGTTTTTTAAGTCAAGGAGGGTCAGGCCTTGGAAAGAAGAGATCTAGCAGAAAATAGTTATGACGTAGAAGAAATCCAGGTATTGGAAGGACTGGAGGCAGTACGCCTGCGGCCTGGGATGTACGTGGGCAGCACCAGCGCCAGAGGCCTGCACCACCTGGTTTACGAAGTAGTCGACAACAGTATCGACGAAGCAATGGCGGGTTTTTGCAATTACGTGGAAGTTGTCGTCCACCGGAACAACAGCGTTACCGTTGTTGATGACGGCCGCGGAATCCCGGTCGGAATTCATCCTAAAACCGGCATCCCGGCGCTCACCACCGTTTTAACCATGCTGCACGCCGGCGGAAAATTCGGCGGGAAGGGTTATAAGGTTTCGGGCGGTTTGCACGGGGTCGGCGTTTCGGTGGTCAATGCTCTTTCCGAATGGCTGGAGGTGGAGGTGCAAAGGGAAGGCCGCATTTATCGGCAGCGCTTTGAGCGGGGGGTTCCCGTAACCCCTCTGGAAGATGCAGGCGAAACAGATCGAAACGGCACCAAAGTTACCTTTAAGCCTGATCCGGAAATTTTTGAAGAGACTGTATTCAGCGCGGAAACCATCATTCAACGGCTCAGGGAGTTATCGTTTTTAAATAAAGGCTTAAAAATTGTCTTCCGGGACGAAAGGACGGACCAGCAGGTCAGTTTCCAGTACAGCGGGGGCATTCAGGATTTTGTAAGCTATCTCAATAAAAACAAGGCCGTTTTGCACCCGCCGGTATACTTCCATCAGCAAAAAGACAACGTCAGTGTGGAAGTGGCCCTGCAGTATACCGACGGCTACGTGGAAAGCCTTTTTTCTTACGCCAACAATATTCATACCATCGACGGAGGAACTCACGAAGCAGGCTTTAAAAGCGCCTTAACGAGGGTGATTAACGATTACGGAAAAAAGTACAACCTTTTAAAGAACGGAACGCCGCCGCTGACCGGGGAGGATATCCGGGAAGGCCTTACGGCAGTAGTCAGCGTAAAAGTCCCGGACCCGCAGTTTGAAGGGCAAACCAAAACCAAGCTGGGCAACAGCATCGTAAGAAGTGTTGTCGACTCAATGGTCAGCGAGGAATTGTCCACCTACCTGGAGGAAAACCCGGCGGTGGCAAAACGGATTATTGAAAAGGTGATCAGTGCCGCCCGGGCCAGGGAGGCGGCGCGGAAAGCCAGGGAATTAACCAGGCGCAAGACGGCTCTGGAAAACTCCACCTTACCGGGAAAGCTGGCCGATTGTTCCGAGCGCGACCCGCGCTTTTCGGAACTATACCTGGTGGAGGGGGATTCCGCCGGCGGTTCGGCAAAAAGCGGACGGGACAGGCGTTTCCAGGCTATCCTGCCGCTGCGCGGCAAAATCCTCAATGTGGAAAAGGCCCGGATGGACAAGATCCTGGCTAATGATGAGATCAGGGCTTTAATTACTGCCCTTGGCACCGGGATCGGCGAAGAGTTTGATCTTTCCAAGGCAAGGTACCACCGGATCGTCATTATGAGCGACGCGGATATCGACGGCGCCCACATCAGAACGCTGCTGCTGACTTTTTTGTACCGGTATATGCGGCAGCTCATTGAGGCCGGCTACGTTTACATCGCCCAGCCGCCGCTTTACCAGGTCATCAAAGGAAAAACTTCCCACTACGCTTACAGCGATCACGAACTGGAGAACTTATTAAAAACGATCGGCAGAAATGGTGTGGTGATTAAGCGGTACAAAGGACTGGGGGAAATGAACCCCGAACAGCTCTGGGAAACAACCATGAATCCGGAGAAAAGGACGATGCTGCAGGTGACGCTAAAAGACGCCATTGAAGCGGACATGCTGTTCTCCATGCTGATGGGCGACCAGGTGGAGCCGCGGCGCGATTTCATCCAGGAAAACGCCCAGTTTGTACGCAATCTGGATGTGTAGTTTTTTAAGGAGGAGAAGCTCAGTTTGGCTGTAGAACTCGGCAAAATCATTCCCGTAGATATTAATGAGGAGATGAAAAACTCCTACCTGGATTACGCCATGAGCGTAATTGTCGGGCGCGCCCTGCCCGATGTGCGGGATGGGTTGAAGCCTGTCCACAGACGGATCATCTACGGGATGCATGAACTGGGGATGACCCCGGATAAACCCCACCGGAAAAGCGCCAACGTTGTTGGTTACGTATTGCAAAAGTTTCACCCCCACGGGGACGTGGCCGTATACGACGCCCTGGTCCGCCTGGCGCAGGATTTTTCCTGCCGCTATCCCCTAATCGACGGGCACGGCAACTTCGGTTCTTTAGACGGGGACGCTCCGGCGGCCATGCGTTACACAGAGGCGCGCATGGCGAAAATCACCTTGCACATGCTTTCTGATATAGATAAAAATACGGTTGACTTTGTCCCTAACTACGACGGGGACACTGAGGAACCGGTTGTTTTACCCGCCCGGATTCCCAATCTTCTGATTAACGGCTCGGCCGGGATCGCCGTGGGAATGGCCACCAACATCCCGCCCCACAACTTAGGGGAAGTAATTGACGGGGTGGTTATGCTGATTGACAATCCCGAAGCGGAAGTGGAAGATCTCCTGAGTGTCATCAAAGGCCCGGACTTCCCCACCGGGGGGCTGATTATCGGCGGCGCCGGCCTGCGGGAAGTGTACGAAAAAGGCCGGGGCATCATTAAAATGCGTTCCCGGACCGCTTTCGAAAAAATCAGCGGCGGAAAGACAGCCATCATTATTAACGAAATCCCTTACATGGTGAACAAGGCCCGCCTGGTAGAAAAAATTGCCGAGCTGGTAAAGGACAAAAAAATTGACGGGATCACGGATTTAAGAGACGAATCCGACCGCAGCGGCATCCGGGTGGTAATTGAAGTCAGAAGGGACATCAACCCGCAGGTGGTACTTAACCAGCTTTACAAGCACACCCAGGTGCAGGAAACCTTCGGTGCCATCATGCTGGCGCTGGTCAAGGGAAGGCCGGAAGTTTTAAATCTACACTCCCTGCTCCGGCATTACCTTGATCACCAGAAAGAAGTAGTCACCAGGCGCACCCGTTTCGATCTGGAAAAGGCCCAGGACCGCCTGCACATCGTGGAAGGACTGCGCATTGCGCTGGACCACATCGACGAAGTGATTAACACCATTCGCTCCTCCCGCACGGTAGAGCTGGCCAGGAAGGCCCTGATGGCCCGGTTCAATCTTTCCCAGCGGCAGGCGGACGCCATCCTGGATATGCGGCTGCAGCGCCTGACCGGTCTGGAAAGAGAGAAGGTGGAACAGGAGTATAAGGAACTGCAGGAAAAGATCAGATACTTGAACGATCTTCTTGCCGACGAAAGGAAAATTTACGGCGTCATTAAAAAAGAACTGCTGGAGATAAAAGAAAAGTTCGCTGACCGGCGCAAAACGGTGATCGTTTACGAAGACGAAGAGATTGATCAAGATGACCTCATTGTTGAGGAAGACGTGGTGATCACCGTTACCGATCAGGGCTACATCAAAAGAATCCCGCTGGAAACCTATCGGCGGCAAAAAAGAGGCGGCCGCGGCGTGGCCGGCATGACCACCAAGGCAGAAGATTTTGTAAAACACCTTTTTATTACCAGCACACATCATTACCTGCTCTTTTTTACAAATAAAGGGAAGGTATACCGCCTGAAGGTTCACGAAATTCCAGAAGCAGGCCGCCAGGCAAAGGGAACGGCCATCGTCAACCTGCTTTCTATCGCCGGCGAGGAAAAAATTACGGCCATTATCTCCGTTCCGGAATTCCGGAAAGGGCTTTTCCTGTTTATGGCTACCCGCCGGGGACTCGTGAAAAAAACCGGCCTGGAGCAGTTTGAAACGATCCGGCGGGACGGGATTATCGCCATTAAACTGGACGAAGGAGACGAACTGAAAGAGGTCTTGCTTACCGACGGAAACCGGGAAGTGCTCGCCGGGACGAAAAAGGGGCTGGCCATCCGCTTTAGCGAAGAACAGGTTACCCCCCACGGAAGGGCTTCCCGGGGAGTGCGGGGAATGACCATCCAGGAAGACGACGAAATTATCGGCGTCGACCTGGTCAGGGAGCAGGTAGACGTGCTCACCGTGACCGAGAACGGTTTCGGGAAACGCACCCCCGTTGAAGAATACCGCCTGACCGCGCGGGGCGGAAAGGGCATCATTAACATGAAAGTAACGCCTAAAAACGGCCAGGTGGTCAGTTTGCAGATGATCAGAAAAAACGAAGAAATAATGCTCGTTTCCCGCGAAGGAATCATTATCCGGATGAAGGCCAGTGAAATTCCCACCATGGGGAGGGCGACGCAAGGGGTCACCTTGATGCGCACCGGGGAGAACGACAAGGTGGTGGCCCTGGCCAGGATTAGCGATGAGTAGTTGTTTTTGAAGCGCATCTGCGTTAAAATAAGTCATAACATAAGAATTTTCTTTTTACTCATTTCCAGATGCGGAATAAAATGGAGCTACTTTCCGCAAAGCAGATTAAATAAAGGCACTCAGGCAATAAGGCAAAAAGCACAAAGAGAAAAGTACCGGGAATATTAACTTTATGCCTTTGTGCCTGCGAAACTTTGTACCTGATCTTTAAATTAAACTGGAGGAAGAGAGCATGGGCGAGAAGGGAACCTGGACGGTGAAAAAGGGTCTGGCAGAAATGCTCAAAGGGGGCGTCATCATGGACGTAACCACCCCCGAACAGGCCAGGATCGCCGAAGAGGCGGGAGCCTGCGCGGTAATGGCCCTGGAGAGGGTGCCGGCGGACATCCGGGCAGCCGGAGGGGTGGCGCGGATGGCAGACCCGACGGTGATCCTGAAAATTATGGATGCAGTCACCATCCCAGTCATGGCCAAGGTCCGCATCGGCCATTTCGTGGAAGCGCAAATTTTAGAGGAGTTGGGCGTAGATTATATAGATGAGAGCGAGGTGCTCACCCCGGCTGACGAGCACCACCACATCAACAAGCACGAATTCAAGGTGCCTTTCGTTTGCGGGGCGCGCAACCTGGGCGAGGCCCTCCGGCGCATTGCGGAAGGAGCCGCCATGATCAGAACCAAAGGCGAGCCCGGGACGGGCAACGTTGTAGAAGCAGTGCGCCACATGCGTTTAATTATGGCCGAAATCAGGCGCCTGCAGAACATGCCTAAAGAAGAGTTGATGTCCGCGGCCAAAGAGACGGGCGCGCCTTACGAACTGATTGTTCAGGTAGCCGCAACGGGCCGGCTCCCGGTGGTTAATTTTGCCGCCGGAGGAATTGCCACTCCCGCGGACGCGGCCATGATGATGCAGCTGGGTGCGGACGGAATCTTCGTTGGATCGGGTATTTTTAAATCAAAAAACCCGGCCGCGCGCGCGCGGGCCATTGTCGCCGCTACGACCCACTACAAGGATCCGAAAGTGTTGGCAGAAGTTTCCAAGGATCTGGGCGAAGCCATGCCCGGACTGGAAATAGCAACTATTACCCCGGAACAGAGGATGCAGGACCGTGGCTGGTAAGGAATGGCATGAGGGGATAAGGGATAGGGATTAAGGATTAGACCGCGATGCTGTTTTTTAGCGCCACAAATAGAAAGTTTGTGGAAGGTGAGCAAATGCTGATTGGAGTACTTGCCATGCAGGGCGCCTTCCGGGAGCACCAGCAGGCGCTGGCCGGATGCGGCGTAGAATCGATCCAGATCCGCCGGCCGGAGCAGTTGGCGGACATCGATGGACTGATCATTCCCGGCGGGGAGAGCACCACCATCGCCAAACTAATGAAAGATTACGGCCTTTTTGAGCGGGTGAAAACGCTGGGCGAAAAGGGGATGCCCATCTTCGGGACGTGTGCGGGAATGATTCTGCTGGCCAGGGAAATTGAGGGGTCGGACCAGCCCAGGCTGGGTCTGATGGATATCAAAGTAAGAAGAAACGCTTACGGCCGGCAGGTTGACAGTTTTGAGGAGGATCTGGAAATTCCCGTCCTGGGCAAAGAGCCTTTCCGGG
>JBFMEJ010000065.1:0-7449 GCA_040753275.1 Bacillota bacterium | reverse complement strand
CCACTTGAGTTTCAGTCAAAAACTTTAGTTGACTTGCAGTCAATGGTTGCTTTTCAGCAGGCTTTAGCCTCGGTCGGACTTTCAGTCCGTTTTAAACCCACCGGCTTTAGCCGGTGGTCGTTTAGTTCGAGGTTAAACTAAAAGAGAACGGGGAGAGAGAAAGGATGACCGCCTTAAACATAGGAAGGATAGAAAAGCCAGGAGATAATCCAGGCAAAGGTAACAGCAGCGGGGACCAGGGGGTTGACAGGGAGCGGGAGCAATGCATCACTGAGCTTCGCACAGGAATTAAAGAGAGGCAACGGTTAAGAAAGCAAGCTCTTGTCAGCCGGAAAGAAGAAGCATGGGAAAAAGCCCGGCGGGCAGCTGCCTTAATTCGTTCGCGGGGCGGCAAGCAGGTTTATCTTTTTGGCTCTTTAATCCGCAGCGGGAACTTTTGGGAACACTCGGATATCGATCTGGCCGTTTCCGGACTGCCTCGCGAAGTTAGCTTTTGGAGGCTTTACGCCGAAGTGCTCGCCCAGGTGGAGCCGTTTCACGCCGACCTCGTAGTCATGGAAGGAGCCCCCGCTGAACTCCGGCAGCAAATCCTCCAGGAAGGGGTGGAGCTGTGACGGCGGAAACAATTATTTTAGCGGCCAGGATCAGGAAGGAGTTATTCCAACTGCAAAAAATTACCGGGGAATTAAAGGCTATCCTTAAGCGTTACAAACAGAAACCGGTTAAAGATACCACGGTGCTGCGAGCTTTAGGTTCCATTTTACACGACTTCTATTCCGGGATCGAAAAGATTTTTTTGCAGATCGCGAAAGAAATTGATCGGTCCGCCCCAAAGGCCGAAAACTGGCATCGCCTGCTGTTGGAACAAATGACGCTCCACTTAAAAAACCGCCGGCCGCAGGTGATCAGTTCCGACCTTGCCTCCACGCTTCAGCAGTACCTTGCTTTCCGGCACCGTTTCCGCAATTTGTACGGTTTTGAACTGGAGTGGGGGCGGATGGAGGATCTGGTTCGTTCATTGCCGGACACTTTTCAAGAATTCAGCGCGGCCATTAATTCGTTTTTGAATCTCCTGGAAACGGCAGATAACGAAGACTAACAAGGGTTGATTTAAGTGCCTGTACCGGCTGGAAACCCTGGGGAAAACTACCCGGGTGATTACCTGCGGCCGGGAAACACTTGAAGCGGCCCTGGAGACAGACCTGGAGGCACGCTAGTGAGCGCCAGGATTTCGAAATCGAGAAATCCCACGTGTTGGTGGTAGAGGGCAAGGATGAAGAACTTTTCTTTACTGCGCTCATCGATAACTGCAAGAACGGATTAAAACTGCCGGATATTCAGGTTTTGCCCCTATAATAAAGGAGATGATTGTTCTTGCGCGCGGAAATTATTTTCACCGGCACCGAACTTTTGCTGGGCCACACTTTAAATACAAACGCCCCCTACCTCCAGCAGGTCCTGGCTTTTTTGGGGATCGACCTCTATTACCAGGTGACCGCCGGGGACAACCGGGAACGCCTGGCCCGGGCGATTACTCAGGCCCGGGAGCGCGCCGACCTGATCATCATCGGCGGGGGCCTGGGGCCTACCGAGGACGACGTAAGCAGGGAGGCGCTGGCGGACTCCCTCGGAATTTCTTTACAAATGAGTGAGGAAGCCCTGCAGGTTGTCCGGCGTTTTTTTGATGAACGCGGCCTCCCCATGTCCGAAAACAACTTAAAGCAGGCCCTGGTGCCGGAGGGCGGCATTGTCCTGGATAACCCCATTGGCACCGCCCCCGGGATTATTTTAGAACGAGCGGGTAAAACCTATCTTCTCCTTCCTGGTCCCCCCTCCGAGTTCCGCTTAATGGTCGATCGTCAGGTAACCCCTTACTTATTGCAAAAACTGGGTGCGCAGCGCAAGTTGATTCAGTCCAGGGTTTTAAAGCTTTGCGGGATTGGCGAGTCTACGGTCGATCAGCAGCTGGGCGAACTGCTTCGCGGCGCCAACCCCACCGTGGCGCCCACAGCCAAATACGCCGAAGTGCACCTGCGCATCACCGCAAAGGCGGACAGCCCGGATGAGGCGCGCCGGATGAACGCCGCCATGGAGGAAAAGATCCGCCGGCGGCTGGGCAAATATATCTTCGGGGCGGATGAAGAAACCCTAGCCGACGCAGCCGGCAGAGTATTTTTGGAGGGCGGGCTGACTCTGGCCACGGTGGAAACCTTCACCGGCGGCCTGCTGGCGCACCGGTTGACCGGAGCGCCCGGAGCGGGGAGCTTTTTTAAATTCGGCTATGTCCTGGGCGAAAACCGCCGCAACTGGCCGGTTGCGCCTTCCGCCGGCAGCGGGAAAGAAACGGCGGAACAGCTGGCCGCCTGGGGAAGGTCCGCGGCCGGGGCGGACGTCTGCGTGGCTATTACAAAGCAGGCGGAAGACGGGAAACAGGAAAAGAGCCGGCCCGGGGCTACGGTTTATATTGCCACCCGTCTGGACGAGCGGGCGGGCGGCCAAAGCAGGTCCGGCGAGTTCTATATCTGGGGCGGGTCCCCGGACGTCCAGGAGCGCGCCGTCCAGGTCGCCCTTGCCCTGTTGTGGCGGATGAAAGACGCGAAATAATCGCTCTCGCCGGCACTCCTACCGGATAATTGTCAATTGATCAAAACCCTCCTCGCAGGTTGGCATTTCTAACTGCACATACTTTGTTTTGATCACTTTTTCGCCCACCCTTTTCCCCGGCGGCCGCCGGGCGTCCCTTTTCAGCAATTCTTCAAGATCCCGGAGAAAAACCACTGCTTCTACGGCGGCGCCGGCCCGCCTGCCCATTTGGATTAAGGGGCGGCGCCGGGCGCGGGTGAGATTGGTGGCGTCAAAACAAACCGCTTTCCCCGCCCCCAGCGCCCGGGCCAGGCGTTGGTAAGCCAGGCGCCAGACGGCGGGTTCCTTGCGGGGATCGTACTGCACCCCGAAAACATCCCGCCGGATGTCGTCCGGGCTGATCACTTCCCCTTGAAATTGCCGCCGCCAGGTCGATTTTCCCGCCGCCGGCGGCCCGACCAGAATGGTTAGCTTGCCGCGGCTCAATAGTTATCCCCGCCTTTTGATTATTTTTAATCACATCCCTTTTTATTTTAAGAAATTTGCTTGTTGACAATACCCTAGTAACATGCTATGATATCGTTAAGTTCATATCCGAGTAATTTACTATGGTATCAAAACCTGAGGGATCAAAACCTGAGGTTTTTAAAATCTAAAAGGCGGGGGATGTCATGCGGTTCTCGACGAGGGGTCATTACGGCCTGAAAGCCATGTTCGACCTGGCTCAGCATTACGGAACCGCTCCTGTTCCTTTAAAAAGCATTGCCGAAAGACAAAATCTGTCCGTGCAGTATCTGGAGCAGCTCATCGCCATGCTTAAAAAGGCCGGGCTGGTGAAGAGCGTGCGCGGCGCCCAGGGCGGCTACATGCTGGCGTACAGTCCGGAGGAAATCAAGGTCGGAGAAGTCATCCGTGCCCTGGAAGGGCCGGTGGCGCCCGTGGACTGTGTGAACGAATTTGATCCGAAGGAGTGTGATCAGGCGGACTTTTGTATTACGCGGATAGTTTGGGAAAAGATAAGAAATAGCATTGCTCAGGTAATGGATTCGATTACCCTGGCCGACCTGTGCCGGGAGGCAAAAAGAAGGGAAAATGAAGCCGGAGAAGAGTTAAATCTGAAGAGGGGGTTTTAAGTCAGTGCGGAGAGTTTACTTCGACCACAGCGCCACCACACCCGTTCATCCCCGGGTGGCCGAAGAAATGTACCGTTTCCTGACCGATCAAAATTACGGCAATCCCACCAGCCTGCATTATTTCGGCCGGATTGCCCGCCAGGCGGTGGAAGAAGCGCGGGAGAAGGTGGCCCGGGCCATCGGGGCCGATCCCCGGGAAATCGTTTTTACCAGCGGGGGGACGGAGTCCGACAACATGGCCATCCACGGCATCGCCTACACCAACCGCAACCGGGGAAACCACATTATCACCAGCGCCGTGGAGCACCACGCCGTGCTGAACACGGTCAAGGCGCTGGGCAAACAGGGCTTCACGGTGACCATCCTCCCCGTCGACCAGTACGGGATGGTGAGCGTCGACGAGGTGGCCGAGGCCATTACGGATAAAACCATCCTGATTACCATCATGCACGCCAACAACGAAGTGGGCACCATCATGCCCATTGCCGAAATCGGAAAGCTGGCCAAAGAAAAAGGAATTATTTTCCACACCGACGCCGTCCAGAGCTTTGGCAAAATTCCCGTCAACGTGGACGAGCTGGGGGTGGACCTGCTGTCCATTTCCGGGCATAAATTTTACGGACCGAAGGGCGTCGGTGCTCTTTATATCCGCAAGGGGACGCGCTGGAAACAAACCCTCTTTCACGGCGGAGCTCAGGAGCGCCTGCGCCGGGCCGGCACCGAGAACGTTCCGGGGATTATCGGGCTGGGCAAAGCGGCGGAACTGGCCGTGGAAAACATGGCGGCGGAAAACGAAATGCTGCAAGCCCTGCGCGACAAATTAATCCGGGAGGTTAAAAACCGCTTCAAGCACGTGCGCTTGACCGGGCATCCCGTATTGCGCCTGCCCAACCACGCCAGTTTCTGCTTTGAGTATATCGAGGGCGAGTCGATGCTGCTTAGCCTGGATATGAAGGGCGTCGCTGCTTCCAGCGGTTCGGCCTGCACTTCCGGGTCCCTGGAGCCCTCGCACGTGCTGCTGGCCATGGGCATCCCGCCGGAGGTGGCCCACGGTTCCATCCGGTTGACGCTGGGCAAGGATAATACGGAAGAAGACGTGGATTACTTCCTGGAAGTAATGGAACCGATCGTGGAAAGGCTGCGCTCCATGTCGCCGTTGAACGAGGAAACCGGCTACGATCCGGACAGGTGCAACGGGTGCCGGATCAGCCACACCTGCCGGGCCTGACCGGATCACGCCCGGGGCAAGGGGAGTTACGGAGAAAACAAACCGGCAGTCCCTTGCTTCCGCCCGAAAACAAGGGGCAGTTTTTAGTCCGGGCGAACTTGCAAAAAGGCGCCGGCAAGATCAGTCGTCAGTCGTCGGATGTCGGACGTCGGAAGATTGTCTTTAGAAAACATGCATTTTCGCAATTGATTTCTGGCGTCTAACGACCGACGACCGGCGACCGATGACTATTTTAGGGGAGGCGGAGAAGTTCAGATGTATTCGGAAAAAGTGATGGATCACTTTGCCAATCCGCGCAACGTGGGGGAAATACCGGATGCCGACGGAATCGGGGAAGTAGGCAATCCCGTTTGCGGCGACATTATGAAAATTTACATCAAAGTTAAAGACGACGTCATCACGGATATTAAATTTAAAACCTTCGGCTGCGGGGCGGCCATCGCCACCAGCAGCATGGTGACGGAAATGGCCAGGGGGAAAACCCTGGAGGAAGCAATGAAATTAAGCAACAAGCAGGTGGCCGAAGCCCTGGACGGCCTTCCTCCGCAGAAAATGCACTGCTCGAACCTGGCCGCGGACGCCCTGCACGCGGCAATTGCGGATTACCGGAAAAAACATTCTGTCTGAGGAAGTAAGCGTTAAGCTGTTTTTTTGAGGTGACCCTGGTGAGAGTTTTGGTGGCGATGAGCGGCGGCGTGGACAGTTCGGTTACCGCCGCCCTTTTAGTTGAAAAGGGCTACGAAGTAATCGGGGCGACCATGCAGATC
This sequence comes from Bacillota bacterium, assembly GCA_040753275.1. Taxonomy (GTDB): domain Bacteria; phylum Bacillota; class Desulfotomaculia; order Desulfotomaculales; family Nap2-2B; genus JAIMBK01. Next base: position 1,738 of record JBFMEJ010000065.1, on the reverse strand, counting down.
TGGGACCCGGCGGTGACGGTCGTGGACGGGGAGCACGTCGGTTGCTGTTCGCTGGCGGCGGTGGAAGACGCCCGGAAGGTGGCCGGCCTCCTGGGCATCCCCCATTACGTCCTGAACCTGCGGCAGTCCTTTGAGGAAAAGGTCGTTGCCTACTTCTGCCGGGAGTACTTGAGCGGACGCACCCCCAACCCCTGCATTGCCTGCAACCGGTACATTAAATTCGAAACGTTTCTGCAAAAAGCCCTCGCCCTGGAAGCCGATTTTATCGCCACCGGCCACTACGCCCGCCTTTTTTACGATCCCGGACGCGGCCGTTACCTGCTGAAGCGGGCCAGGGACCGGAACAAAGACCAGACCTACGTCCTTTACAGCCTCACCCAGGAACAGGCCGCCCGTTTGCTGCTCCCGCTGGGGGAATACACAAAAGAAGAAGTGCGCGCCATTGCCGCCCGGTTAAAACTGCCCGTGGCCGAAAAAGCCGAAAGTCAGGAAATTTGTTTTATCACCGGCCGCTATCCCGACTTCATCAAGGAAAAGACCGGGGCGGTTTTTGCACCCGGACCGTTTCTCGACCTGCAGGGCAGGGTGGTCGGCCGGCACAAGGGCATCCCTTTTTACACCGTCGGGCAGCGCCGGGGGCTGGGCCTGGCCATGGGCGAAAGAATCTACGTGGTGGCCATCGACCCCCGGCGCAACGCCGTCATCGTAGGCCCGGAGGAGGCCCTGCTGGCCGATGAGCTTATTTCCAAAGACAATAACTTTATTTATCTCGAGAAGCTGACCCGGCCAATGGAAGTCCGGGCCAGGATCCGTTACAAGGCGCCCGCCGCCCCGGCCGTGATTACTCCCCTGGAGGGCAACCGGGTGCACGTCCGTTTTTGCGAACCCCAGCGGGCGATCACCCCCGGTCAGGCGGTGGTCTACTACCAGGACGATTACGTCGTCGGCGGCGGCATAATTTGTAAACAAAGGCACTAAGGCACAGAGGCACAGAGGCACAGAGGCACAAAAAAACAGTCGTCGGTCGTCAGAGGTCAGTCGTCGGGATAGAAGGAATTCGTAAACGCAGATTCCTGGCCTTCAGTTCTGACGACTGCCGCCTGACGACTGACGACCGGCTTTGTGCCTTTGTGCCTGTTTACTTTGTGCCTGATCTTTAAAATTACACTCGTATTTTTTTGCTCCGCACCGGGCATAATCGATCCCAGGAACCTTATCACGGCGAGAACCTTTTTCTTTAAGGGGGCGAAAAGTGTAAGTGAGTTGCCCGATCTGCGGCGGTAGAGCGACCGGGAAAGTAGGGATTGATCAGTATTATTGCTGGGACTGCTGCGTAGAATACCGGCTGACCAAAGAGGGGGTCCAGATCTACGAAATTGCCGAAGACGGCAGCCTGGTGTCCTTCGATCCGCTTAATGAAACGGCGATCTACTAGATTGAATTTTTGCAAAGCAATTTTAAAACTTAAGGAAAGGGTGAAGGGGCGTGCGCTTTGATTTCTGGCGCGGGATCATCGCGGGGAGTCTGCTTGGTGCCCTGTTCAGCATGCTGGTGGGTAAGCCGGTCCGCAAACCGAAGGAAAAAAAGAGAACCCTCTGGGGGAGAATCAAAAGGCGGCGGCCGGGCACAAGAACGCAGCGATTTTTCAGGGGAATCACCAGAACCGTGGGCGGGATGATCAAATAGAGGAAAGTTGGCGCTTTCCTCTATTTTCTTGTTCTTTTGCTTGACGGCGGCG
>JBFMEJ010000064.1:0-7475 GCA_040753275.1 Bacillota bacterium | reverse complement strand
CGGGCTTGAACCTCGGCAAGCAGTCTTTCCAGCGCTTTTTTTATCTCCAGGTCAGTTATTTTCTGGCCGGTACTTGTTTTCTCGGCAACTTCCCCGGCCAGCTGCGGATAGGGCTGGAGATGCTTGACGTTCTTTTTTTTGGGCGCCAGAATTGTTCTTTCTTCCCCGTTCACAACCTGGACCATGTTTGGACTGAGTAAACGCAAGACTAGGTAAAATTCCCCGCGATCCCTTCCCGCGGTCGAACAGACCAGCCGCCCGGGAATGAATTTTTCCTCCACGCCCACGCCCCCCTGTCACAACCGCGTCAAAATTTCCGGTTCTGCGTCCGTAATGGCCACGGTATGCTCAAAATGGGCCGAAAGCCTGGCGTCTTTGGTCACTACCGTCCAGTTATCCGCACAGACGCGCACCTCGTGGGTCCCCATGTTAATCATTGGCTCAATGGCCAGCGTCATTCCGGCCCGCAGGCGGGGCCCCCGGCCGGGCCGGCCGAAATTGGGCACCTGGGGCTCTTCGTGCATGCTTCTGCCGATCCCGTGGCCGACGTAGTCGCGGACAACCGAGTATCCGCGGCTTTCCACGTACACCTGGATCGCATTCGAAATATCCGATAGGCGGCAGCCGGGACGGGCTTTCGCGATTCCTGCATAAAGCGCCTCTTCCGTCACTTTCAGCAGCCTTTGCGCCTCTTCGGTGATTGTCCCCACCGGAAAAGTTACCGCCCCGTCACCATAATAACCATTTATTTCCACGCCAATGTCAATACTGATAATATCTCCATTATTCAATTTCCTTAAACCAGGAATGCCGTGGACCACTTCTTCGTTAACGGAAGTACAGATACTGGCTGGAAAACCGTATAATCCCTTAAAGGCCGGCCTGCCTCCCCTGGCCAGGATGAATTCTTCTGCCAGACGGTTCAATTCCCCGGTAGTGACTCCCGGCTTGATTACTTTCCCCAGTTCTGCAAAAGTAAGGGCCACGATTCTCCCGGCCTCCCGCATGCAGGCCAGTTCCTGCTTCGACTTAACCGTAATCAAACCTTTCGTCATCTCCGCTATGTCAAGATGCTCCGGCCCCATCCCCGAAATAGTTCAGGGTTCCGGGTTGCGAGTTGCGGGTTCTAATAACTCGAAACCCGGAAACTCATGACTCGCATCTTTGTTTTTTGTGCCTTCCTGCCTCTGTGCCTTTGTGCCTGAGTGCCTTAGTGCTTTAGTGCCTACTTTATAAACCCCTGATAACTTCGCAGCAGCATGTGCGATTCGACCTGCTTCATGGTATCCAGCGCCACGCCCACCACAATTAAGAGAGCGGTCCCGCCGAAATAGATATTGGGAATGCGCGTGGCAATCAAAATAAAGTTCGGTAAAATGGCAATCAGGGCCAGAAAAACCGCCCCCGCCAGAGTGACCCTGCTCATTACTTTGGCGACGTATTCGGCGGTCGGGCGTCCGGGGCGAATCCCCGGGATAAAGCCGCCGTACTTTTTAATGTTGTCGGCGATATCCACCGGGTTCATGATCACGGCCGTATAAAAATAGGTAAAACCAATCACCAGAAGAGCATACATGATCGTATGGGCCGCCGTCCCCCAGCCGAAGTAGGCCACGTACCAGTCGGCCAGCTTCCCGCCGGAAAACCAGCCGGCGATTTGCTCGGGAAAGATCAGGATGGAGGAGGCAAAGATAATGGGGATTACCCCCGCCTGATTCACCCGCAAAGGCAGGTGGGTGCTCTGGCCGCCGTAGACCCGGCGCCCCACGACCCGCTTCGCGTATTGCACGGGAAGCCGGCGCTGACCCTCGTGGACCAGCACAATCCCGGCAATCACCGCGGCGCCGATGACAATCAACAACAAAACGCTGAAGACATTAATTGTACCCGCCTGCAGGTATTCCACCACCCGGACCGTGCCGGCCGGCACCCGCGAGACGATCCCGGCAAAAATCAATAAAGAAATTCCATTGCCAATCCCTTTTTCCGTAATCTGTTCCCCGATCCACATCAAAAAGGCCGTGCCGGCCGTTAAGGTGATCGCCACCAAAAGGTACTGGTCCCAGGTGGGCCGGATAAACGCGCTTTTTAAAGCAACGCTCATCCCGATGGCCTGAATAAAGGCCAGCACCACCGTAAAGTAACGGGTATACTGGGTAATTTTTTTCCGGCCCTCTTCCCCTTCCTTGGCCAGGCGCTCCAGGTGCGGAATCACCACCGTCAACAGCTGCATGATAATGGAAGCGTTGATGTACGGGGTGATGCTCATGGCAAAGATGGAGAACCTTTTAAAGGCGCCGCCGGAAATAACGTCAAAAAAGCCGAACAAGACCCCGGTGCCGATCAGCTCGTTGAAAACCTGATTGTTTATGCCGGGCACCGGAATATGCGCCCCGATCCGGAACACGAGCAGCATGAGGACGGTGAACAGGATTTTGGTTCTTAACTCTTCAATTTTTACTGCGTTCCGCAGGCTTTCCAGCAACTAAATCACCTCGGCCTTTCCGCCGGCCGCCAAAATTTTTTCCTGGGCCGATCTGCTAAAAGCGTGCGCCTGGACCGTTAAAGCCTTTTTTAATTCGCCCCCGCCCAGAATCTTGACGCCGTCCCCGACCTTTTTAATCACCCGGGCCGCCTTCAACAGGGCGGGGGTCACCGTACTCCCGTCTTCGAAACGGTTCAGGGCTTCCACGTTTACGCCCGTAATCCGCTTTTTAAACGGGGCGTTTGTAAAGCCCCGTTTCGGCATCCGGCGCTGGATGGGCATCTGGCCGCCTTCAAAGCCCGGGCGCACGCCGCCGCCGGAGCGGGCCTTCTGGCCCTTCATGCCCCGTCCGGCCGTCTTCCCCAGGCCGCTGCCGATCCCTTGGCCCTTGCGCACCGGGCTCAATCGGGAGCCGGGGCTGGGCTTTAACTCGTGCAGCTTGACCATTATAACACCTCCTTTAGATTTCTTCAACCTTTAACAGATGGGAAAGTTTCTTAATCATTCCCCGGATTTGGGGGGTATCCTCACGGACTACCGAATTGCCGGGTTTTCTCAATCCCAGCGTTTGGGCCGTAACCCGCTGCTCCCCGGGCCGGCCGATTAAACTTCTGATCAGCGTAATTTTCAATCTGGCCACTTGCTTCAAGCCTCCCGCCCCAACAACTCGGCTACGGACTTGCCCCGCAGGCCGGCCACCTCGGCAGGCGTTTTCAGGCTTTTTAAGGCCGCCATGGTGGCGTGGACCATGTTATTGGCGTTGTTCGAACCCAAAGATTTGGTTAAAACGTCCCGCACCCCGGCCAGTTCCAAAATGGCGCGCACCGGACCGCCGGCAATCAGCCCCGTGCCGGGCGCAGCGGGCTTCAAAAGAACCTTGCCGGCGCCGAACTCGCCAATTACCTCGTGCGGAATTGTCGTCCCGGCCATAGGCACAGTAATCAAATTCTTTTTGGCGGTTTCGATTCCTTTCCGGATCGCCTCGGGAACTTCCGCGGCCTTGCCCAAACCGGCACCCACGCGCCCGGCGCCGTCGCCCACCACGACCAGGGCGGAAAAGGAGAAGCGCCGGCCGCCTTTGACGACCTTGGCCACCCGGTTAATGTATACTACTTTCTCGGTGAACTCTGTTTTCTCTTTATTCGCCTCAACCCTGGACACTCCTTCCCCTCCTTTAAGTTTTAGAATTCCAGGCCGTTTTCCCTGGCGGCCTCCGCCAAAGTTTTTACGCGTCCGTGGTAAAGGTAGCCGGCCCGGTCGAAAACCACCTTTTTAATCCCTTTTTGCAAAGCCTTCTCGGCGATCAGCTTTCCTACCGCCGAGGCCGCTTCCCGGTTGCCTCCCCCGGACAGGCTGCCCCGCAGCTCCGGGGAAAGGGTGGAAGCGGAAACCAGCGTTATACCCCGGGTATCGTCAACAATCTGGGCGTAAATGTGCTTTAAGCTCCGGAATACATTTAATCTCGGCCGCTCCGGGGTACCCACGACCCTTTTGCGCACTCTTAAACGTCTTCTCTGGCGTAAAACATTCCGATCGGGCTTTTTAATCAAACTGGTTCAACTCCTTTTACTTCTTCCCTTTAACCCCGGCTTTACCGGCTTTGCGTCTGATTTTTTCTCCTTCGTACCGGATGCCCTTGCCTTTATACGGTTCGGGCGGGCGGACCCGCCGGATTTTGGCGGCCAGGTTGCCTACCTTTTCTTTATCGATGCCTTTCACGACGACCCTGGTCGGCGCCGGCACTTCTATTTCGAGGCCCTCTTCCGGCACAATTTCCACCGGGTGGGAATAACCCATGGCCAGAACCAGTTTTTTGCCCTGCTTGCTGGCCCGGTAACCTACCCCGGACAATTCCAGGGCCTTTTCAAACCCCCTGGTTACACCCAGAACCATGTTGTTTAACAGCGTTCTGGTCAGGCCGTGCAGGGAGCGGTGCAGCTTGTTGTTGGACGGCCTTTCTACGCACAGGCGGTTTTCCTCCCGGCGGATGATCAGATCGGGGTGAAATTCCCTGCTCAGCTGCCCCTTCGGGCCCTTTATCCGGACGGTATTCCCTTCAATTTGCACCTCTACTCCCGGCGGAATCGCCACCGGTTGTTTGCCGATTCGCGACACTGTCTCCTCACCTCCTGCCCGACGCTACCAGACATAACAGATCACTTCTCCGCCCAGCCCCAGCCGGCGGGCTTTTTTATCGCTCATGACCCCGCGGGGCGTGGAAATGATTGCGATCCCCAGGCCGCCCAGGACCCGCGGAACTTCGTCCTTACGGGCGTAAATGCGCAGGCCGGGTTTGCTGATGCGCTTGATCCCGGTAATGACCCGCTTTTTATTCGGCCCGTACTTCAGGTAAAGACGCAAGATACCCTGTTTGCCGTCTTCCACGTATTCGTAATCCCGGATAAAACCTTCTTCTTTCAGGATACTGGCAATGGCCCGTTTCATGCGGGAAGCCGGCACTTCCACTTTTTCGTGATAAACGGTATTGGCGTTGCGGATGCGCGTTAAGAAATCGGCAATCGGATCCGTCATCATTCTGATCTATGCCCCCTTTTACCAGCTGGCTTTGCGAATGCCGGGGATTTCCCCGCGGTAGGCCAGCGTCCTGAAGCAAATGCGGCAAATCCCGAACTTGCGCAAGTATGCCCGGGGACGTCCGCATAATTTGCAGCGGTTGTATTTGCGCACCTTGAATTTTGGTTCGCGCATGGCCTTATTGATTAACGCTTTCTTAGCCAAACCTTCCCCTCCTTCGAAAATAGTCGTCAGTCGTCAGTCGTCGGGATAGTCGGAATTCGCTAAAGCGAATTCCAGATTGAACTTCCTTTATCGATTTTCGTGATTAATGGCAAGAACGAAGTTCTCATGGGGAACTCCTTTGGAATGTCTGTAGTGGCTCCTTTATTTCTTTACCAATGAAATCATGCAATTATATTCAGCCGGAACGGTGTGAGCCGGCTTTACGCCGTCTGCCGCCTGGCTTCCGCTCTAAACGGCATCCCCAGGAGCCGCAGGAGTTCTCTGGCTTCCTCGTCGGTTTTGGCGGTGGTGACGAAAATAATGTCCATGCCCCGCACTTTTTCTATTTTATCGTATTCTATTTCCGGGAAGATCAGCTGCTCCCGGATCCCCAGGCTGTAATTGCCGCGCCCGTCAAAGGAGTCGGGCGAGACACCCCGGAAGTCGCGGACCCTGGGGAGGGCCACGTTAAACAATTTATCGACAAAGTCGTACATGCGCTCTCCGCGCAGGGTTACCTTGCAGCCGATCTTCATGCCCTGGCGCAATTTAAAAGCGGCAATGGACTTTTTGGCCTTCGTGATCACCGGACGCTGGCCGGTGATGGTGGCCAGGTCGGAAGCCGCCGCATCCAGGACTTTGCTGTTCTGGATGGCATCCCCTACCCCCATGTTGATCACTACTTTTTCCAGGCGGGGCACCTGCATGACGTTTTTGTACCCGAATTTCGCCATCATGGCTTTCACTACTTCGTTTTTATATTTCTCTTTAAGCCGGGACATTACTTTCCCCCCTTACCCGATAACCTCTCCGCATTTTTTGCAGACACGGACTTTTTCGTCGTCGGCCAAAAACTTTTTCGCAATCCGGGTGGGTTTGTTGCATTTATTGCAAACCAGCATAACGTTGGAACTGTGGATCGGGGCTTCCTTTTCAATAATGCCCCCCTGGGGCATGGCCCGTGTCGGGCGGGCATGGCGCTTGACCACGTTAACCCCTTCCACCACTACCCGGCTCCTTCCCGGTTGGACGGCCAGAACCTTCCCCCGTTTGCCGGCGTCTTTTCCGGTAATCACCAGCACCGTATCGCCCTTGCGGACGTGCACCTTCGGCATCCCTAAAACACCTTCCCGATTCTTTAATTTTAAAGTGCCTCTTTGCCTTTGTGCCTTTCTTTAAAGCACTTCCGGAGCCAAAGAAATAATCTTCATAAAGTCGCGATCCCGCAGCTCCCTGGCCACCGGCCCAAAAATACGCGTTCCCCGCGGGCTTTTATCATCTTTAATGATCACCGCCGCGTTTTCGTCAAATTTGATATACGAACCGTCCACGCGGCGCACCTCTTTGTTGGTCCGCACCACAACCGCCTTGACGACGTCGCCTTTTTTCACCACTCCGCCGGGCGCAGCTTCCTTCACCGAGGCTACAATTTCATCGCCCAGGCTGGCGTAGCGCCTTTCCGAGCCGCCCAGGACGCGGATGCACATTAGCCGGCGGGCCCCCGTATTATCCGCTACGTTTAAAATACTTTGCACCTGAATCAATTTCCCTCACCCCCATCTGCTTAAACTCTCCCGGTGTCCCGTCCTAAATCTCCTTCGAGCGTTCGAGAATTTCGACGACCCGCCACCTTTTATCTTTAGATAAAGGGCGTGTTTCCATGATGCGCACGCGGTCCCCCACCCGGCAGGCGTTTTGCTCGTCGTGCGCTTTGAACTTGCGCGTGCGCCGGACCGTGCGCTGGTAAAGCGGGTGCCTGACCAGCGTCTCGACGGCCACGACCACCGTTTTATCCATTTTATCGCTGACCACGCGGCCTACCCGGATTTTCCGTAAATTCCGCTCCGCCACTGTTTCCCCACCCCTTTCCGTTAACCTCCATCGCCCGGTTTACCCCTGCCGGATCGCCCGGTCAATTCCTAACTCGCGCTCCCGGATCACCGTTTTCAGCCGGGCGATGTTTTTCCGCACCTCTTTGAGGCGCATCGGGTTATCCAGCTGGTTGGTCGCCAGCTGAAACCGCAGCCGGAAAAGCTCGTCCTTTGACTCTTCCAGCTTTTTGGCCAGTTCTTCGTCGGTCAAATCACGCAGAGTTTTAGCCTTCAACGGCCTCACTTCCTTCTGTCCGTTTTACAAACCTGGTTTTGACGGGCAGCTTGTGGGAGGCCAGGCGCATGGCCTCGCGGGCCACATCTTCGCTTACCCCGTCAACTTCAAACATGATCCGTCCCGGTTTCACCACCGCCACCCA
>JBFMEJ010000063.1:0-7505 GCA_040753275.1 Bacillota bacterium | reverse complement strand
ACATTATCGCCCTGGGCACGGGTATTGCCGACGGGCTGGGTTTCGGCGACAACACCAAGGCGGCTCTGATGACCCGCGGGCTGGCCGAGATCACCCGCCTGGGGTGCGCAATGGGGGCCGACCCCCGGACGTTCGCCGGCCTGGCCGGAGTAGGCGACTTGATTGTGACCTGCACCAGCATGCACAGCCGGAACCGGCGCGCGGGGATGGAAATCGGGAAAGGCAAGTCCTTGGAAGAGGCGCTGGCGGCGGTGAAGATGGTGGTGGAAGGGGTGCGGACGACCCGGGCGGCCCGCCGGCTGGCCCTGCTCCGCCGGATCGAAATGCCCATTACCGAGCAGATTTACCAGGTGTTGTTCGCCGGCCTTTCCCCCCGGACGGCGGTAGTGAACCTGATGACCAGGGACCGCCGCAGCGAACTGGAGCATATTAGGGGTTAGGGGATAGGAATTTTCACAATTAATTTTACGCTGCCACTGTTCCGCCGGGATGGCAGGAGAGAATTCCAGGGACCCGTCCAGGAAGGGCGGTTTGTTTTTTATGGGTTTTGCTTTTTGGGTATCTTCTTTTATTATGGTATAATGGTTTTGAGGTGATTCAAATGGAAAATTATTTTGTGAAAGCAACCGGTATTCTGCAAAAGCTTTCTGTGGAAAACCTGAAAACAGCAGTTTCCTTGTTGGAGCTTCTTGCCCTGAAGGAAGAACTGGAGGCCGCGGAGGAAATAAGGAACGATGATGAAATAAACAGGCAGATTAAAGAAGCCCGGCAGGCACGTCTGCAAGGGAAAGAAGATGAATATATTCCTTGGGAGATGCGTCATAGTGTATAATGTCCGGATCCACCGGGAAGCTTTGAAATCCTACCGCAGGCTGGATAAGGAATTGCAAACAAAGATAGATGAAGCCGTAGAAAAACTTAGAGTAGACCCCTGGCGTAGGGACCTAGACGTGAAAAAACTGCACGGTGAATATAAGGGATACTACCGGTTACGCATTGGCGAAGTTCGCTTAATCTATACGGTTGACCGGGAAAACGGCCTGGTTTACATCGATGCCCTGGCTCACCGAGGGGGCGCTTACAAATAATATTTGTGTTGTTAAATAATAAGCGACATAAGGGTATAATCCCTAACCCCCAACCCCTAATCCCTAACCCCTAATCCCTATCTACAAAGCAGTCGCCTGGCCCCGCGGTAATTTTGCCGGTAATAGGGCTGGCTCAAGGAAGAATACTTAACCCCTTCTTTTGTCGAGGCGTGAATGAATTGATCGCTTCCCGCGTAAATCCCCACGTGATTAATCCCCTTGCTGCCGTAATAACTGAAAAACACCAGATCGCCGGGCTGCAGGGAGTTCTTCTCCACCGGCGTGCCGTAGCCCGCCTGCGCGGCGGCGTTATGGGGCAGCTCAAAGCCGGCGCTTTGGAAAACGTACTGGACAAAACCGGAGCAGTCAAAACCCCGGGGGCTCGATCCGCCGTAAACGTATCTGGTTCCTAAAAAGGAAGCGGCATAGTTAAGGATTTTCTTCGCCAGCGAGGCGGGGGTGCTGCGGGAAGGCAGGTCGTTTGTTGCCGGACGGGGGGCGCTTACCTTTGCGGGGTTGCCTGCCTGTGCCGCCGGGGGGATAATCAGGATCTGCCCCGGGTAGATCAGCGGGGAAGTAAGATGATTGGCCTGCATCAATGCTTCCACGCTGATTCCGTAGCGGTTGGCAATGGTATATGGGCACTCACCTTTCTGTACGGTGTGGGAAACTTGCGGCTGATCCGGTTCTTCTAACGGCTTTGACTCCGGCCCGGAAGGGGACGGCGGGGGGGTGCCGGGAGATGTCGTTTCGCTTTGCCCCTGCCCCCCGGGCGGGGTTTCGGTACCGGATGAACCGGCCCGGCCGGTTTCCCGGCCGGTTTCCCGGTTGGTTTCGGCATCCCCGGGGATTACTATTTCCTGGCCGGGGTAGATGAGGTGGCCGGTGATGCCGTTCGCTTCCTGGAGGGCCTGAACGGTTACGCCGTAGCGCAGGCCGATCCCGTACAAAGTATCCCCTGCTTTAACGGTGTAAGCGGCGGCGCGGCCGGCGGCAAAGGGCAGGAAAAGCAGCAGCACAAAGGCCAGCGCCGGTGAAAAAAGCAGTTTTATTTTTCGGTTTGCCCACATAAGTATGATTAGCCGTTTCATGATCAAACCCCCGGCAACTTACTTAATAAAAAAAGTTTTTCGACATATTATATGAAAACTCCTCCTGATCAGGAAAATTTTTTTTACCAAAAATTTACCAAAAAAATATTTAAAGGTAGTTATATTCTTACTTACCTTTCATATATATATTGTTAAAGTATGCCAGATAAAGTTTGCTGATGGACGGGAAGAGATGGATGGAAAAACGGCGGCAGGGTAGGGGGGATGCCTCGTTACGCCTTTAAATAATCATTGACCCGAAAAATTAGTAAGGAGGGAGGCGCTTCTTAACGATCATGGAAAAGCACGATATTTTCCGCGATATTGCCGAACGGACCGGCGGCGATATTTATATCGGCGTCTGCGGCGCCGTCCGGACGGGCAAGTCCACTTTTATCAGGCGTTTTATGGAGCTGCTGGTAATCCCCAACATTAAAAATCAGTACGACAAAGAACGGGCCAAGGACGAATTGCCCCAGGGCAGCGCCGGGAAAACGGTCATGACCACCGAACCTAAATTTGTTCCCAATGAAGCGGTGGAAATTAACATCAATCACGGTCTGCAGGTCAAGGTCCGGCTGGTTGATTGCGTGGGTTACCGGGTGGAGGGGGCGCTGGGGTACGAGGAGGAAGAGGGGCCGCGGATGGTTTCCACCCCCTGGTTTGAGGAGCCCATCCCCTTCCAGGAAGCGGCGGAAATCGGCACCCGGAAAGTGATTTCGGAACATTCCACGATCGGGATCGTCGTCACCACGGACGGAACCATTACCGATCTTCCCCGCGAAAATTACATCGAAGGGGAGGAAAGGGTAATTGCCGAACTCAAAGAAATCGGCCGCCCCTTTTTAGTGCTGCTGAACAGCGCCCGGGCGCAGGATCCGGAAACCGTTCAGCTGGCCGATGAATTAACCGAAAAATATGACGTGCCGGTAATTCCCATCGATTGCCTCCAGATGACGCAGGCGGACGTCTTGTACGTTCTGGAGAAAGTCCTGATGGAATTTCCGGTCAACGAAGTAAATGTCACCCTGCCGGCCTGGGTGGAGGAACTGGACAGCGCCCACTGGCTGCGCAAAGGTTACGAGGAGGCGGTCCACCAGACCGTTCAGAACGTCCGGCGCCTGCGCGACGTGCAGGGTGCGGTGGAGCGCCTGGGTGATTACGATTTTATTTCCTCCATCCGGCTGGACAAAATGGACATGGGCACCGGTGTGGCGGCCATCGAAATAACCGCGCCCCCAGGGTTGTTCTACCGGATTTTAAGCGAGGAAACGGGCTTTTCCATCGAGGCCGAAAACGAACTGCTGCGCCTGATGCGGGAGCTGGCCGTGGCCAAGCGGGAATACGACAAAGTGGCCGTTGCCTTAAGGGAAGTGAAGGAAACCGGGTACGGCGTGGTTGCGCCCAGCCTGGCCGAAATGGCCCTGGAGGAACCGCAGCTAATCCGCCAGGGCAGCCGGTTCGGCGTGAAATTAAAGGCCAGCGCACCATCGGTGCACATGATCAGAGCCGATATTACCGCCGAGATTACGCCCATTATCGGCACCGAAAAGCAATGCGAGGAGCTTGTGCGCTATATGCTGGCCGGTTTCGAGGAGAACCCCCAGAAGATCTGGCAGTCGGAAATCTTCGGAAAATCGGTAAATGACCTGGTGCGGGAAAGCATCCAGAACAAGCTCCAGCGAATGCCGGAGAACGCCCAGACGAAGCTGCAGGAAACGGTCCAGAGAATCGTCAACGAAGGAAGCGGAGGACTTATCTGCATCATCATCTGACCGGTCAAGGACCGGTTTTTTTATTATTGCTTATTTTTGCCGATGATGATATAAAAGAATAAAGATGAAAGTAGAGGCGCTAAGACACAGAGAAACATGTATAGAACCATGAATCATGAAAATCGATAAAGTAAGTTCAATCTGGAATTCGCTTTAGTGAATTCCGACTATCCCGACGACTGACGACCGACGACCGACGACTATTTTTGGGGGAGACGATCGAAATTGGAGAAGGTAATCAAGGTAGGTTTACTGGGCCTGGGGACGGTGGGCAAAGGGGTCTACCGGATCCTTGCCGGCAATGTCGAAAATATCTCCCGGAAGATTGGCGCCCGGCTGGAAATCGCCCGAATCCTCGTGCGTTCGCTCGATAAAGACAGGGGGTTGGAAATCGACCCGGCCGTTTTGACTACGGATTACCGCGATGTGATCGACGATTCCGAGATCGAGATCGTCGTCGAGGTAATGGGGGGCCTGCACCCGGCCCTGGACTACGCGCGGCAGGCCTTAAAAAACGGGAAGAGCCTGGTCACCGCCAATAAGGATCTGATTGCACAGCACGGCCGGGAGCTGTTCGAGGCGGCGGCGGCCAACGCGGCCGACCTTCTTTTTGAAGGCAGCGTCGGGGGCGGCATCCCGATCATCAGGCCGCTGAAACACTGCCTGGCGGCCAACCGGATCTTAAAAATCATGGGCATAATTAACGGAACAACCAATTATATTTTATCTAAAATGACCGCCGAAGGGGCCGGTTTTGCCGAAGCGCTGGCTGAAGCGCAGGCCAGGGGGTACGCGGAGGCCGACCCCAGCGCAGACATCGAGGGCCTGGACGCGGCCCGGAAGCTGGCCATTTTGGCCTCCATCGCCTTCAACAGCCGGGTTGGCCTGGATGACGTTTACGTGGAGGGGATCAGCCGGATCACGGCCCGCGACATTGCCTACGCCGGGGAATTAAACTACGTGATTAAACTTCTGGGGATTGCTAAAGAAAATGAAAACGGGATCGAAGCCAGGGTGCACCCGACCATGATCCCGCGCGAACACCCCCTGGCCGCGGTAAACGGGGTTTTTAACGCCATTTACGTTCAGGGGGACGCCGTCGGGGATACCATGTTTTACGGGCGCGGAGCCGGTGAAATGCCTACGGGCAGCGCAGTGGCCGCCGATGTCATGGAGGCGGCGCGCAACCGCCTGCACCGGGCGGCGGGTATTAACGGCTGCACCTGCTTTGAGCAAAAGCCCGTGCTGCCGGTGGGGCATCTTCAAAGTAAATACTACCTGCGGATGACGGTGGCGGACCGCCCGGGAGTGCTGGCGTCGATTGCCTACGCTTTCGGGGACAAGGAGGTAAGCCTGGCTTCGGTCATCCAAAAGCATACGGACGGGCGCCGCGCCGAGATAGTGCTGGTCACGCACCGGGTGAGCGAGCAAAATTTGCGGGATGCGCTGACGATTGTGGAGAAACTGTCCGCCGTTGACGAGGTCTGCGCGGTGATCCGGGTGGAAGATGAGGGCGTCCGCGCGGTTGGTTAAGGCCTTTGCTTTGCCGGAAAAGGAAAAGGAGAAGGTTAAACCGATGGTTCGTGTGCAGGTACCGGCTACCGCGGCCAACCTGGGGCCGGGTTTTGACTGCCTGGGAATCGCCCTGCAACTGTACAATACGGTAGAGATGGCGCGCGCCAACTCCGGGCTTTTCATCGAAGTCCAGGGCGAGGGGGCGGCCGAGATTGCCCGCGACGAAAGCAATATCGTTTACCGGGCCGCCATGCGCCTGTTTAAGCAGACGGAAAGCGTCCCGCCGGGGTTGAAAATTAAATTAATCAACCACATCCCGGTGGCCAGGGGCCTGGGGAGCAGCGCGGCGGCCATCGTGGGCGGGTTGATCGCGGCCAATATCCTGGCGGGGAACAGGCTGTCGCAAAAGGAATTGTTAACCCTGGCGGCGGCCCTGGAAGGCCATCCGGACAACGTTGCGCCGGCTTTGTTCGGGGGGATCGTCGTTTCGGTGGCGGTGGACGGGGAAATAAAATATGTAAAAATTGCGCCCCCGCCCGGTTTAAAGGCTGTTCTGGCCATTCCCGACTTTTCCGTTTTAACCAAAGCGGCCCGGGACGTTTTGCCCCAGCTGGTCAGTCTGCAGGACGCGGTGTTTAACCTGGGGCGCCTGGCTTTATTGATCACCGCCTTCCACCAGGGCGATTTCAGCCTGCTGCCGGCGGCCATGGAGGACCGGATCCACCAGCCTTATCGCGCCTCCCTGGTGCCGGGAATGAAAAAAGTCCTGGCGGCCGCCCGGCTGGCCGGGGCCCGGGGCGTCTGCCTGAGCGGCGCGGGACCAAGCCTGCTGGCCTTTGCGGACAGCAATTTTGAACTGATTGGCCGCGTGATGAAGGATACCTTCCAGCAAAGCGGCGTGCGCGCCCGCACCCTGGTTTTAAAGATCAGCCCGGTAGGCGCCCGGGCTTTGGAGAAGATTTAAGGGAGAGGCACAAAGGGACAAAGGTACAAAGCACATAGAGAAGCGTTTTAAAGCGTTTTTTAACTTTGTGCCTCTGTGCCTTTTTTACTTTTCCTTTTTAAACATAAGTCCGGCACTTAAAGGCTTTAAGTGCCGGACTATGTTAGGAGCCCGTAATGACCTTCGCTCCGGCCACTACGGATTTCTGCGCAGCCCGCGACAACCTTTCGGCTGCCGCAGACCATTACGAAACCCGTAATGACCTTTGCTCGACCAGTGCCGATACCTTGTGAGCCCACCGTAATCTCTCGACTACGGTGGACCCAAGACAAATCTAAAATTGTCATTCCGGCACCGGCACTGATCTTAGCTCGACCCGTAGATGTCCCTTGTGACCCTGCAGCAATCCTTCGGACTGCTGCAGAGCCTGCCGGAACATCTACGGATCTGCCCGCCGGCCGGTACCGAGCCCTTTCGACCCGGTACCGGCCTTTGGCCG
This sequence comes from Bacillota bacterium, assembly GCA_040753275.1. Lineage (GTDB taxonomy): Bacteria > Bacillota > Desulfotomaculia > Desulfotomaculales > Nap2-2B > JAIMBK01. Next base: position 594 of record JBFMEJ010000063.1, on the reverse strand, counting down.
GCTGCTGCAGAGCCTTCTCTTGACCCTGCAGCAGTCTGGGCTCGGCCATTACGAACCCTGCATCCATAGTTTAACCAGCCGAAAAGATTATATTCAAGGGCATAAATGGTAATAATTACCGCTTGTCTCTGTAAACCCCAAAGCTGTATAATTGTAACGATTTAATTAAAAAAAGGCCGAATTCCTGTTTTACAGGTACGGGGGATGAAAATTATTCTGGGGTGAATCCGGGTCTGCGCCAGGGAGGTGAATTTTCCGATTGCGAAGCCCGGTAGGGAAACCCTCGTCCCGAACCCGTCAGCTAACCCCGGAGGCCGCCAGGAGGGAAAAAATGCGTAGATTATCGCTAAGTCGTGCTTTGCTTTTCGGAATTTCCCTTTGGTTTGTCTTTTCCTTTCCGCATCACGCTTCTGCCGCCGTCCATACCGTCAGTTCCGGCGAATCCCTCTATCTCATCAGCCAGTGGTATGGTTCATCTCCGGAAGCCATTCAGAGGGCGAATGGACTGACCGGTGATCTTATTTACCCCGGTCAGAAATTATATATCCCGCCCAACCCGGGCGGGGCAAATTCTTCCGCCTATACCGTCCGTCC
>JBFMEJ010000062.1:0-7519 GCA_040753275.1 Bacillota bacterium | reverse complement strand
CACCACTTTATGAACGAAAAGGGTTCTTTGCGGACCGAAATCTTCTTCCGGGAACTGGAGGCGGCGTGAAGTGGACGCCCGGGTAGACAAGCTGATCGAAGTAGTGAGAAAAACGGTAATCAAGCTTTTCCCGGAGCTGGCCGGGCGCTACCACCTGGGCTGCCGGGCAAGCGTAACCGGCCTGGCCGGGGGCCTGCAGCTGCAGCCCCTCACCAGGGAAGGAAGCGAAGACGCAAGCGCGCCGGCGGTGAAATGCGACCCGGTACCGGTGAAACTGAAAGGCGGCAACGTGGTGCGAATGGCGTTTTTGTACGGGGATCCCGCGGAGCCCGTGGTCTTCACCCGGGCCACGGCGGCGGTCGGCACCATGGCCGGCGGTAAGGTGGACGTGGAAAACTACGGCGTCAAGGATTGCCTGGTGGCGGAGCACCTGCGCGATCACTTCCGCCTGGCCACCCTGACGGCGCCGGTGGACGAACAAGGGAACCCGCTGCCGGGGGCTACCACCTCCCCCCTGACCCGGATCGACTTTAAGGCGCCGCTCGAAGACGGCGATAAAGTGGTGGCGCTGCCGATCGAAGAAGGAGAACGGTTTATCATCGTCGCCAGGCTGGAGGGTTAGCATGGAGGACATCCTTTTGGACGATGAAGGAAATTTCGTGGCCGGGGCGGGCGGGGACTTCGCCACGGTGGTCGACCGGGATTGCCTGCTTCAGGACATCAAGCATTTGCTGCTGACCTTCCCGGGCGACCTGTGGGCGCACAAAGATTACGGGGTGGGCGTGCAGTTTTACCTGCAGGCTGAAGACCAGGAGATCAACCGGTTGGAGCTGCAGCAGCTGATCAAAAAACAACTTGCCAAGGACGAGCGCATTGCCGCGGATTCGATCAAGGTGCAGATTCAGTCCTGGTCCAGGGAGACGATCAAGGTCCAGGTGAGATTTTTGCCGGCGGCAGCCGCTTTTGCTGAAGAAGAGGAAATTCCCGCGGGCGAAGCGGTGGTGATTTTAAACATCAGCCAGCAGGGGATCAGTTTCGGGGGTGCGTCATGAGGCCGGAGGACCTTTTGCCGATTAAAACGTTTGCCGAGCTGATGGAAGCCACTACCGCGCGGCTTAAAACGCTGGCCTTCCGGATTACAAATTTGCGGCCAGGAGGGGTCTTTTATACCCTTCTGGAGATGGGCCACCAGGCCCTGGCCGACCTGTACGCCCTCTTCAAAGAGGTGGTGCCCCAGTTCTACCTGGACACGGCCACGGGGGACTGGCTGGAGCTTAAGGCGGCCGAATACGCGGTTTATCGTAAACCGGCGCTGAAAACCCGGGGCAACGTGATTTTTACCCGGGAAAGCAGCGACGGGAACCTGATCATTCCCGCCGGCACCGAGGTAGCCACGAAAGTTGACTACCACGGCAACCGCTTGAAGTTCATCGTGACCGAACAGGCGGCCATCGCGGACGGTTTCTTCGAGGGGTCTGTCCCGGTGGAAGCCGAATTCGCCGGCGTCGAATACAACATCGGGGCGGGAATGATTACGGAACTGCTCACCCATATCAACGGGATCGTCCAGGTGCGCAACGAGGAGGGCTGGATCACCCGCGAGGGAACGGACGAAGAGAACGACGAGAGCTTGCGCGCCCGGGCCAAGAACGCCTGGTACAACCTTTCGGTGGGCGGCACGCGAGCCGCTTACGAGAACTGGGCTAAAGAGATCAACGGCGTGGTGGCGGTGTGGGTCAACGATCAGCACCCCCGGGGGCAGGGCACCGTGGACGTGGTGATCACCTCCACCGCGGGGATCCCGTCGGCAGATTTGATCCAGCAGGTGCAGAGCCATATCGACAGCAAGCGGCCTGTCTGCACGGATGTGCTGGTCATGGGGCCGCAGGCAATTACGGTGGACTTTGACGTTATTCTGCAGTTATCTTATGCCTACGGCGACACTTCGGAGATTGCCAACCGGGCGGCCGAGATTATCGACATCATGTTCCGGTACGGCGATACGGCCTATCCGGAGATCCGCAAGGTTTCGCCGCAGATTGGCCTGGTCAGGAACCAGGTGATTGCCAACCTGCTGACCATTAAAGACGCGGTTAACGTGGTCTTAAACGCCCCGGCGGCGGACGTGCCCGCTACGGGCTACCAGCTGCCGGTCAAGGGAGCAGTCAATATCACGGTGGAGATCCTTTCATGACAAACTTTGCAGAATATCTTTACTACCTTGCCCACCGCATTTTTAAGCGCGGGGGCGCTGACGTAGACAAATGGACTAAGGCGCTGGGTCCCAACTACGATGCGGCGCTGGAAGCCATCTTCCTGCTGCGGGAGCAGGCGCTGGTGGTCACGGCCGCCGGCGCGGCCCTGGACGCTCTGGGGAAAGAAAGAAATATGCCCCGGTACCCCGGGGAATCAGATGAATTGTACAGGCGCCGCCTGCTTGCCGCCTACCAGATTTATTCTTCCGCCGGCACTATCCCGGGGATCCAGGAAGTGCTGCGGGTCTTGGGTTACCCGCAGGCCGCGGTCCACGAACTTTTTAGAGATGGGGTCATTATCCCGCTGCACAACGGACAGTACCGTTACGACGGGGCGGCCGTCCACAGCGGGGGCGTGCGCTGGGCTGAATTCAAGATCCTGATGGGCATTATCGAAGAACGGGATTTTACCGCGGCGGAGGCGGACCTGATTATCGAAGCAATCAACCGGGTTAAACCGGCCCATACCCGCCTGGTGGCGGTCAATCTCGGGGTGGCCCTGGCTGACTGGCATCATTTTGGAGATGAACAATCGGTCACTCTTGGCTGGAAAGCCGAAGACGGCGCGGCCGGGCCGATTCTCCTGCACACTGGCGTGGCGCCTTACGGAATCAAGCACGACGGCCGGGCCTTTTACCAGTCGGGGCGGCTGCGGGACGGCCGGCCGCAGATGAACATCGGCTTTAGAGTGCAGGATTATCTTCCCGGGCGGCGCACCCGCCGGCCGGCCTTTCGGCACGATGGCGGCGGCCCCCGGCACATGCACGCCGGCAGCAAACTGCGGGCGGGTTTTTGGCACCACAACGGGCAGGTTCGCCACGACGGAAATTTAAGATACCGGGAAGGGAGCGCCCACTACGGGGACAGGATACTGATCCGAGCGGGTTTGGTTAATTACGGGGCCGGCCTGCCGCGAAACGGCAGCCTTACTTATGGAGCCAACAGGCCCAGCGAGGACATGCGTTTGGTGGTGAGAAGAAGAGGCCGGCCGATCGAAATTGATGCTGTTTAGGGGGGTGATCATATTTGAGCGATCGTTTGCGGGTAACAGTGGCAGATGAGCTGGGCTTGAGGGGAAAGTTGCGGCTGGTGATTCGGCGGCGCGGAAGAGTAGTGGAAATCGACGACGAGGACAACCTGGTGATGGATGCGCCTCGGGCGGACATCGCCAGCTGCCTGGCCGGGGCGCCGGTGACGATCTTGCCGGTCACTCACGTAGCGGTGGGTACCAACGGCGCGGCTCCGACGGGCCAGGATGCGGCCATCACCGGCGCCTTTACAAAGCCGCTTCTGCAGGTGAGCAGGCCGTCGCCCACGGTGATTGTCTGCACGTTTCAAATTCTGAGTACAGACGCCAACGGGATGGCGATCAGGGAGTTCGGGCTGCTCCGTTCAAACGGCAGCCTTTACGCCCGTCGCACGCGGGGCGGGAAGGTGATCGAAAAAGACAGCGACATTGAGATTGACGGGGAATGGACCCTTTATGTTTAATTTGGAGGTGAGACGATGGCCAATTTACCAGAAGTAGCGCAGTGGGATGAGGGAGTGTATCAGCTGGAGGAAACGGATCCGGTTCAGGGAGGACCGAACGGGGTTGATAATCTCCCCCACAAAAACCTGGCCAACCGGACGGCGTATTTAAAACAGAGAGAAGACGCCTTGAGTTCAGAGATCGCCGCCGCCCGGGGAGGTTTTGCCAGCCTGGATGCCCGGCTGGATTCGCTGGAAACGCAAACCATGCAGGGGGAAAGCACGTTCGCCAGCACGTCGGGACGAACAATCACCCACAACCTTGGACACATTAATTATATTGTGAACATAGTTCCCATCCAGGACACCGGCGGCGACCTGGGCGACGTGTTCATCAGCAAAGCCGCCAATGCCTTTACCGTGTATAACACGGGCGGCTTTACCGGCAGCTTCAGGTATCAGTTAATGACTTGAGCGAGGAGGTAACGAGATGATCGTCCAGTATGATCAGGATAAACCAAACAGTGCGATCACTATCGACCAGGCCAACCCCGGCCGGTTGGTGGTGGCCCCCTTTTCTTTCCCGAACGGACAATGCGCCGGCGGGGTGTTCGATCTGACGCCCTTCCAGGGCGGACCCTTTCGGCTCTACCTGGACGGCGACGGCAGCTTGAGCACCGATCTGTACAAAGATCATTATTGGTTGCTGGCCGAAGTTATTCTGCCGGAAAGACAGTTTGATTCGGTGCCCACCGGCCAGGTGGACGAGCACGGACAGCAAGTTACCCAAATAGTCGAACGTCCGCTGGATTTAAGCCTTGTGGAAATTACAGTCTTTCCCCTTCTGGAGGTGATTTAAATGCCTAACGTAAGCAAGCTTTCTCTGGCTGCGCTGCGGGACCGGATTGCGGCGGGTACCAGGGAAGTGGATCTAGTCCACAATTCTAAATCCGATGGTACCGGCGTAACCGTCATCTCAAAAATGATCTATATACCTAAATTCCGCGTCCCGGCGGGGCTTTGGGATGGGGGTGCGTTTCCAGCTCAGGATCTTCTCCTGGGCGGGTTCCTGATCGATAAGTACCCGTGCAGTCAACCCGACGCCACCAATACCAGCCGAGGCAGCACAACTCCGAACACCCCCGGGGTGGTGGCTGCGGTCTCCCAGCAGGGGGTGGTCCCGTGGACGGATATTAATTTTGACAATGCTAAGGTGGCGTGCTCAAACCGCAAAATCAACGGGCGCTCCTGCCACCTGGTAACGATGAAAGAGTGGGCTACAATCTGTTTCTTAATCAAGCTCCTGGGCCATGACATCAGGGGGAACAATTATTTCGGGCGGGACATCCGGGATCCCGACAGCTATGAGTATTACGGCATCCCCGATCCTGCTTTAGGCGGCACCCCGGGGGCTCCGAATTACCCATATTACGGGCACCAGATTGCCCGCTTGCTGGTGGGTACCGGTCCCCTTTCGTGGTCGCACAATGGCTTAGCCAACGGCGTGTTCGACATCGTGGGCAATATTTGGGAATGGACGGATTTTTTAATTAACTGCGGCCGGTACCAGTCGGTCAAAACAGCTTTGATCAATGACCCTGACGGAATCACAGCTACAGACACTGCTATCGTTATAGATAACGTGCAAAATCCGGAGCTCTGGCCGGCAACTAACGGGTTGGTTTTAATCAAGGCTGAGGGAACGAACACCGACGAGTATGTTATCTACGGAACGTTTGTCAATAATGGAAATGGTACCTATACCCTTTCTGGCTGTCAGCGCGGCCAGAAGGGCACTGTGGCCAGTGCCCACGGCGACAACGCTGTGGTCAACCAGATAACAGATTACTGTGTTATTCCGGGCGGCTGGACGGCGAATGTAGCCGACGCAGGATTAAATAATACAACTAATCCGGCGACGTTCACAATTTCCGACCTGGTTCTTGGCCCCGGCGGGGCTAATCCGGCCGTTGGCGATGTGCTGCAGTGTGAAACAGAACAGCTAACCGTTTCCGCGGTGAATGGTAGTAGTATAACTGTAAACCGTGGCGCCAACGGATCAACAGTGGCCGCTCATGCCCAGGGAGTAGGCATCGCTAAAATTTCACCTCAGATGAGCAATGATAATCCTACGTCAACGGATATCAACTATGGCGCTTCCCAGTTCGGAAAATTTGTAGCTATGAGAGCGGAGGCCGAACTGCAGGCTTTAGCCCTTCCCTACTCCGTTTCTTCCGCTGGAAATGAGGAATGGAAAGATGGCTTCTGGCTGCGCAACATGGGGCAGCGGGCTGCCATCCGCGGCGGGACCTGGAGCAGCGGCTCGAACGCCCGGTCCGGTTTCGCCCTGCTCTTGGGCAACCCGCCGTCGGACGTGCGCCGCGACATCGGCGTCCGCGCCGCTTTGTCTCTGTAATCTGAATTCTGGTAATCTGAAGGCCGGGCGGCAGCCCGGCCCAGGAAAACTCAAGAGGTGAATTATGCCAGAACTAAAAATCCGCCAAAAGGTGGAAGATATGATCGCTTACGGGTATACAGCCGTAAGACAATTTCCCAAAAGCGAGAAATTCACCCTGGCGGCGGATATCAAACAATCTATGTACCGGCTGTTAAACTTGGTAATTACCACCAACAAAAGGTATTACAAAAAGACCACCATGCAGGAATTAGACGTTGAGCTTGACTTTTTGAGGTCCCTGGTAAGAATAGCGATGCAACTTAAATTTTTGCCCTTTCGGAAGTACGAAATTTGGGCAGGAATGCTTGATGAAATTGGTAAAATGATCGGCGGTTGGTTTAAATCTCTCCCGCATTAGTCTTTGGGGTCAGGGTTGCAACGCGCGGGCTGCCATCCGCGGCGGGAACTGGAACAACGGCTCGAACGCCCGGTCCGGTTTCGCCCTGAACTTGAACAACCCGCCGTCGAACGTGAACAGCAACATCGGCTTCCGCGCCGCTCTATTATTTGCCAGAAGGCGGAATCCCAAGGGATCCCGTCCAGTGCAAAAAAATAAAGGAACCCTGATCCTTGTCGCGCCGGGGGCCCGGCCGGCAAAAAATATGAATAGGCAGCAGGCGTCTGGTAGGTTATCGAAAGCCGCCGGCTGCCCCCTCCTAGTGGGGGTAAATAATGAAAACTTACTCGAATTTATATCCCTTTGTTTATGATTTTGCCAATCTTTACAAGGCTTATTTAAAGGCAAGAAAAGGGAAGCGTTACCAGGATAAAGTCCTGCAATTCGCAGCCCAGCTGGAAGACAACCTGTTTGCCATTCAAGCCGAATTAATCAATCACACATATCGTACAGGTAGGTACCGCAGATTTTACGTACATGACCCGAAAACTCGCCCTGTGGCTGCCTTACCGTTCAAGGACCGGGTTGTCCAGCACGCGCTTTGCAACGTTATAGAACCATTGTTCGAGAAAAGCTTTATTTATGATAGCTATGCTTGCCGGAAGTTTAAGGGAACCCACGCTGGCGCTAACCGGGTAACGGAATTTCTCAAATCAGCCCAAAGAAAATGGGGGAAAGTCTATTGCCTGAAGGCGGATATAGCGCAGTATTTCCCGTCGGTGAACCACCGGATCTTAAAAGCCATAATTCGGAAGAAAATTGCTTGCCCTGATACTCTGCAGTTAATCGACGAGATTATTGACAGCGGGGGTGGTGAAGGCCGGGGGCTCCCGATCGGAAACTTAACCAGTCAGCTGTGGGCTAACGTGTACCTTGATCAGCTGGACCACTTTATAAAGGAAACGTTGCGAGAAAAATATTACGTTCGGTACATGGACG
>JBFMEJ010000061.1:0-7542 GCA_040753275.1 Bacillota bacterium | reverse complement strand
GCCGGCAGGCCGTCCGGGCCACGGCAAAATTTTTAACGATCAATTAAGTAATATTTTGCTTTTTCGAGAGGATCTTGCTGATTTAGTGTCGAAATAAAACCCTGAGGTGTTCTTTTGTGCTCCGGCTGTATAATGTTTCAAAAGTGTACCAGAACAACGTCACGGCGCTGGACAATATCAACCTGCACGTGCGCAAGGGGGATTTTTTGTTTCTGGTCGGCCCCAGCGGGGCGGGAAAAACCACGCTGGCCAAGCTGATTTTTCGCGAGGAGTTGCCAACGCGGGGGCAAATTATTTTTAACGGAAAAAATGTCGTCCGGATGCGGGCAGGAGAAGTGCCCTTCCATCGCCGGAAGATCGGCATGGTGTTCCAGGACTTCCGTTTACTGCCCCTAAAAAATGTTTACGAAAATGTCAGTTTTGCTCTGGAGGTTACCGGAGCGCCCTCCAGAGAGATCAAAAAGCGGGTGCCGGAGGTATTAAAACTGGTCGGCCTGGAAGGCAAGGCCAAAATGCTTCCTCACCAGCTTTCCGGCGGCGAGCAGCAAAGGGTGTGCGTGGCCAGGGCACTGGTCAATAACCCGTTGTTGTTAATTGCCGACGAACCGACGGGAAATCTGGACCCCGATACCTCCTGGGATTTGATGAAGCTTTTCCAAAGGATTAACGAGCAGGGAACAACGATCATTATGGCCACGCACGCCTGGGACATTGTGGACGCCATGAAAAAACGCGTGGTAGCTCTCTCCAAAGGCCGGATCGTCCGCGACGAAGAAGGCGGGGCATACAGTTATGGGGCTTAACGCAGTCCGTTACTACTTCCGGGAGGCTTTTGCCTCCATGCGGCGGAACGGCTGGCTTTCTTTAGCCTCGGTAGGTACGGTGACCGTTTCTTTAATCATTCTGGGTTGCTCTTTGCTGCTGGTGCTCAACGCCAATAAACTGGCCGGTGCCCTGGAAGGGATGCTGGAAATCAACGTATTTTTAGTTGATGATCTGGACAGGGAAAAGATCAGACAACTAAACGAACAGATTAAATTTCTCCCCGGGGTGGCGGAAGTAGAATTCATTTCCAAGGAAGACGCTTTAGAAAGAATGCAGCAAAGCATCGGCGCCGATAAGCTGGAGGGGCTGGATTACAACCCGCTTCCCGACGCTTTTCGGGTCAAAACCAGGGAGCCGCAACAGGTTCCTCAGGTAGCCGGGGAAATTGCCCGGTTGGCCGGGGTGGAGGAGGTCCGCTACGGGCAGGGGTTGGTCGAAAAGCTGCTCGCGATCACCCGCGCGATCCGCATCGCCGGTTGGATTATCATGGTCCTGCTGGGCGGGGCGGCGGTATTTTTGATTTCCACAACGATCCGGGTTTCCGTTTTTTCCCGGCGAAAAGAAATCAACATCATGAAGTATTTGGGCGCCACCAACTGGTTTATCCGGTTTCCCTTTCTTTTGGAAGGAATGTTTCTGGGCCTGGCCGGTGCATTTTTAGCTGCCGTCACCGTTTTCTACGGATATGTACTGACCGTAAGGGAGATCAATACGTTAATGCCTTTTCTTCCCATAGTTAACCAGTTTGGTGAAGTGCTGCCTGTTTTTGCCTGCGTGATCGGTTTAGGATTGCTGATTGGCGCCGCCGGGAGCGCGCTTTCCGTTCGCCGGTTTTTAAATGTTTAAAACGGGGGAGAACAATCGTGGCCCGAACGGCTTTCCGAAAAATTTTTGTCTTCTTCCTGACTCTTCTTTTTGCCGGTAGTTCGCTGCAAGCGGCGTACGGTTTCAGTCTGGAAGAAAAGCTCCGCCAGACGAGGGACCGGCTTTTCCAAAAGAGGCAGGAGGTAAGCAAAGATAAACAGGAAGTTAAACGCTTCGTTAACCGTTTGTCGGAAATAAACCGGGCCATTGACGAAAAAGAAAATAAAATTGATGAACTGAATGGCTCCCTGCAGGTTGCCCTGGCCAGCCTGCGGGAAACCGAAAAAGACCTGCAGGAAGCGGAAGCCAGATTGGCGCAAAACAAGCGTGAACTGGGAAAACGCCTGTACGACGTGTACCTTTACGGACAGGTCAGTTACCTGGAAGTTCTTTTCGACGCAAATAGTTTTTGGGACTTTCTTAACCGTTACGAGCTGCTCAAACGGATCGTCGCCCAGGATGCCCGGATTGTGAGTCAGGTGAAGGCGGAGCAAAACGAAATTTTACAAAGAAAAGCCGAACTGGAAAACAAGCGTAACCAGATTGCCCGGCTCATTCAGGAGCAGGAGGCAATCCGCCAAAAGCTGGAACAAGACCGGGCGCAACAGAGAACGTTGATTGCCTCGGCCCGGGCCGAGTTAAGCCGTCATCAGGACGAAGTCGACCGGTTAGAAGCGCAGGAAAGGGAAATTTTAAGGCAAATTGCCCTGGAGCGGGCCAAAAAAACCCCGCGCAAGGGCGGGGCATTTACCTGGCCCGTTCCCGGACATACTTCCATTTCGTCCGGTTACGGAAACCGCCGGCACCCGATTTTGGGCGTGACCCGTTTTCACAACGGCATTGATATTCCGGCGCCCACGGGAACAACGGTGGTGGCCGCCCAGAGCGGCACGGTGATCCACGTCGGTTACATGAGCGGCTACGGGCGGGTGGTCATGTGTGATCACGGCGGGGGAGTGGTTACCCTCTACGCTCACCTTTCCGCTCAGCTGGTATCGGTGGGTCAGGAGGTTTCCATTGGACAGGCCATCGGCCGCGTCGGCAGCACGGGCATGTCCACCGGCCCGCACCTTCATTTCACCGTGATGGTTAACGGCTCGGCGGTCGATCCCGGCTCGTATTTATAAAATTCTCACTTCCAGCCTCCCGCTTCCCCCTTCCCATTTTTAGGCCAGGCCTATTTTCTTTGTTTCTTCTCCTGTTTTTAATTTTAGCGGTTTTAAATATGGTAAAATAGTTATAGTATATTAACGTATCGGTGTACACCTTTATTTCTTTGTACCTTTGTGCCTGTGTACTTTGTGCCGGAATATAAAACTGGCAGGTGACCGATTTGCGTTTTTATTTCTATCATACCAGGAACTGGCTCTGGCGGTGTCTGATTGTTCTGGCCGTCCTGATTTTTTTCGTCATCGTCGCGGCCGGCGGGATCATTGCGACAAATTACCATCACTTCGGCAATTTATTTAAAGTAGTAGCGCTGATTAACTCCCGGTATCTGGAGCCGGTTAAGGTGACGAATCTGGTTGACGGCGCCATCCGGGGGCTGGTCGACGCGCTGGGTGATCCGTACTCGGTGTATCTCGATCCGAAAATGTTTGCCCAGCTGGAGGAGCAAATTAGCGGAACGTTCGGCGGGTTGGGGATTGTGGTCACGAGTAAAGACGGTTTTTTAACGGTGGTGCGGGCGTATCCGGGGACCCCGGCAAAAAGAGCCGGAATTTCCGAAGGTGATATCATTGTAAAAATAAACGATCGGGATACGGAAGGACTGGATCTGGAAACTGCGGTGGGGTTAATGCGGGGGCCGGTAGGCAGTAAAATAAAGCTAAGTATTACCCGCAAAGATAATCCGGCCGTCCGGGAGCTGGAAATTACCCGGGAGCAAATCAGCGTGCCCACCGTGGAGGGGCACATGATCCCGAACACGCGGATCGGTTACCTGGCGCTGACGCAGTTTACGATGAAGACGCCGGAAGAAGTGGACGCCATGCTGGGGCGCCTGCAAAAGCAGGGGATGCGGGGCCTGCTTTTGGACCTGCGGGATAACCCGGGCGGTGAACTGCGGGCGGCGGTGAAGGTGGCCGAGCATTTTCTTCCCCGCGGGCCGGTAGTTTATATTGATTACCGGACGGGAAAGGACGAAACATATACGGTTAACGGGCGCCGGCTGGACATTCCGCTGGTTGTGCTGGTGAACAGGGCAAGCGCCAGCGCGGCCGAAATTTTAGCGGGGGCAATTAAGGATACGAAATCCGGTATTTTGGTCGGCGAGAAAACCTTCGGCAAGGGAATTGTTCAGGAGTTATTCCGGCTGGATAACGGGGCCGGTTTGAAGCTGACGACCGCCCGTTACCTGACGCCCGCCAAACGCGATATCCACAAAAAGGGGATTGAACCGGATGTGGTTGTTCCCCAGGGGCCCGGAAAGGAAGACTTGCAGCTGCAAAAAGCCCTGGAAATTTTGAACGGCCAGCTCACGCAGGCGGCTTAAAAGGCTGGTGGGGATATGTTTCCTTTTGACCGCATCCTGCCCCTGGTGCTGGGTTCGCTGATTAAAGTTTTCTTTGAACCTTTATTTTGGGTTGTGGTCTTGCTGGTAGCCCTGCAGTACCGGCGCATGTCGGCGGTAAAGGAGAGCCTTTTTGGCTTGAAAACCCGCCAGGTGTGGTCGGATACGCTGGTGGCCGCCGGCTACGGTGCAGCGGGGGGCCTGGCCGGGAGCCTGCTCATTGTGGTGGCGGGGCTGACTATATCCGGCTCCGGCTTAATTTATTTATGGCCGGTGGCCATCCTCCTGATGCTGATTAACGCGCGCTTTTTATGTTTCGCCTACGCCGGCGGAGTCCTTGCCCTGACGAATCTGCTCTTTGGTTTTCCCGCCTTGAATGTTGCCCAGCTCCTGGCCCTGGTGGCCATCCTGCACATGGTCGAAAGTATGCTGATTCTGGCCTCGGGCCACCTGGGCGCGGTACCCGGTTATTTTAAAGACAGAGACGGCCGGGTGGTCGGCGGGTTTACCCTGCAAAAATTCTGGCCGATTCCGATCGTGGCGCTGGTGGTGGTCGGGCACGCCCTGGCTCCGGAAGGAATCAACATGCCCGCCTGGTGGCCCTTGCTAAAACCTACCGGGGTTGAAAACCTGGAGAACGTCGTTTACAGTATGATCCCTCTGGTCGCTGGATTAGGGTACGGGGATCTGGCCATTGCCCGCAATCCCTGGCAAAAAAGCAGGCTTTCGGCGTTCTATTTGGGAATTTACAGCTCTCTTTTGCTGTTGTTAAGTGTTTTGGCCCAAAATTCACGTTTTATCGCCGTGGCTGCCGCCTTTTTTTCTCCCCTGGGGCACGAACTGGTGATCCACGTCGGGAAGAAGATGGAATTTCAGACGCCCCCGGTTTATGTTCCTTCTCCGCAGGGGGTGCGCGTTTTGGACACGGTGATGAATACCCCTGCCTGGAAAGCAGGGATTCGCTCGGGAGACGTAATTTTATCCGTGAACGGCCGGCGTGTTTTTAGCCGGAACGATCTGGAAGCTTCTTTGGCCGGTTCGTTCTGGCCGGTAGAGGTGGAGTTTTTGCACGGTAAAGAGCAAACTTACCGCCGGGAAACAGCCCCCGCGGCCGGGACGCCCCGGGCGTTTGGCGTTCTCCCGGTGCCGGAGGGTACGGAGGAAGCCTATCTGGAAACGGGCACCGCCGGCCCGCTGGGGAAGTGGTGGGGGAACTTTTGGCAACGGTTTAAGCATTAATGATCATAAATACGCGGCAACCCGGTACCCGGCCGGCAAATGGCCTCCGGCCGGCCAATTTGTTATTTCTAACCGTTGACTTGGTTAAGCGCAGCTAATATAATCAAAAGTAAGCGGAAACCACGGAGGCCGGATGCTGAAAAAGGGCAAGGAGCCTTGCGACCAGATAAATTATCGGACAAGAGGTGGATGATCCTATGTGTGAAGCCAATGCCTACCTGCGGAAAGACGGCCGGGAAGAGTTGTTTTTAGAAGCAGTCGATAAGGTTGTGCCCCACGAAGACGGTTTAATGCTGGAGGATATTTTCGGCCGCCGGAAGATGATCAAGGCGAGAATAGCCGAACTTGCCCTGGTGGACCACCGGATTATTTTAGAAAAGGAATAACCCGGGCAACTTAAGCCCCCCTCGAAAAAAGGGGGGTTTTGTTTTTTAACCACCGGGAAAGGATTTTGCCTCTTTTTGGCGAAGAAAAACAAAGGCCGGCTGAACATTTTTTTCAAGGAGTGCCATGGAACTCGAGTTTCCTCCATAAGAAGATGATCATAGCATTTACAGAAAGGGTATTACCCCTAATTCCTAATCCTTAATTCCCAATTCCTGTTTTTTGAGGGGAGCGTCTTATGCTTTTTGAGGAAACCAGCCTGTTTGCCGACCCCGATTGGGATTTGTCGGGGTTTAACAATCTGGATGACCTGGAAAAGAAGGTAAAAGAGTGCACCCGGTGCAGCTTGCGGGCCGGCTGCCGGGGTGTGGTTTTCGGCGAAGGCAACCCCCAGGCTCGGGTGGTTCTGTGTGGAGAGGGGCCGGGGGCAGACGAAGACCTGCTGGGGCGTCCTTTTGTCGGCAGAGCCGGGCAGCTGCTGGATAGAATTTTGGAGGTTTGCGGCTTCGAACGCTTTCGGCACGTTTATATTCTCAACGTGGTGAAATGCCGTCCGCCGGGAAACCGGACGCCGACGGAAGAGGAAATGGCGGCCTGCCGCCCCAATTTAAACGCCCAACTGCGCATTTTACGACCGAAAATTCTGGTTCTGTTGGGTGCGGCAGCCCTGCAGGCAGTTCTCGATCCGAAGGGGAAAATTACGCGCGACCGCGGAAAGTGGGTCCACCGGGCGGGTATTTATATTTTGCCCACCTATCATCCGGCGGCCCTGTTACGGAATCCCCACCTGAAACGGGAAAGTTGGGAGGACTTCAAGCAGGTGGTGGCCAAATACCGGGAGCTCATCGACCCTCGTCACTATTCTCCTCACTGCTAGCGGCAACCGGCACAACCGGCTTCAGGTGCTCCACCGGCCAGGCCGTTACTCCCTGGGTGCGGGCCTGTTTGAGCAAAACCATGTATCTTTTTTCGGCGGCGTTTATTTTATAAATCAGGTACTCAACCACTTCCTGGTCCCCCAGGCTGTATTCCCGAAAGGCATTTTGCCAGGCCAGCCGGGCTTCGTCTACTATTTCCAGAAGACTCATCTGTTTTGGGCGGCGGTAAACAGATTGCCTGACCAGCCAGGGTTCGAGGTATGCCCGGATGAATTTAAACACGATAAACCACTTCCTCGAAAATATCAGGCACAAAGTTTCCAGGCACAAAGGCACAAAGTAAATATTCCGGGTCGTTTATATATTTCTCTTTGTGCCTCTGTGCCTCTGTTTCTTAGTGCCTCTATTTTAATCCTTTCTGGAGAGAACGAACGTTCTCATGGATAATTCCCTTGAATTATTTATTTAACCAGTAGTATTTATATGTGCATCGCTGATTGTTAATTACTGGCAGGCAATTGCTCGTCTCATATTTCTCCCCGGATTAAGCATAATACAAATAAACATCCCAATTTCTATCTTCGGGGAGGCGGAAGGAGATGAGCAATTCACCTTTCTTGAAATGGTCAGCGTTATTAACTATATTTACGCTTTTAACGTGCGGCTGCGGCTGCAGCCTGAAAAAGCCGCAAAAAAAGCCCCTTCCGCCGCGTCTGAAAATAGCTGTGGCCGTCTCTGATTTGGAATGGGACGGGATGCAGTTAATCCGCAAAACCATGGAGCAGAGGAGCGATGGCGAGCGTATAAACATCACCTGGCTCGACGCCAAAAACGATCCCC
>JBFMEJ010000060.1:0-7555 GCA_040753275.1 Bacillota bacterium | reverse complement strand
GAATACCAGTTAACCTCTCCTGGGCCTGGTTGGCCATTTCGATTGTCCCGTCCCTGGCCAAAATCATTACACCGTCAGGCAAACTATCCATAAATAATTGTAAGGATTTTTTAGCTTCGCCCTCCTGCAATAAAGACATTCTTTTTCCGCCTCCAATGCGTTTTTGCAAATAAATGACAAGCTAATTTTAATCTTGCAGGATATAAAAATCAAGTAGAACACTTTCAACAGTAAAAAATAAGTGCTTAACGGTAAAAAATATGTTCTCGCCGGAAATAACTAATGCACTTTTGCAAAAAACAGGGGGTCGATTTGTTGAAGAACATCTCTTTGGTGAGAAATATCTTTAAAACATACGGGTGGAAAAATCCTTTAGACTGCTGGAGAACTAGGTGAATAACTTTGATGGACGGAAGAGTCAGTTGCTATTGAAGTCCCCACCGTTGTCGACCTTTCGGTCGGCAAGATTTTCCACCATACTCGTCGCAGTTAAATACTTATTTGTGGCTAAAAATTCTACCAAAAATGCGCGTAACTTCGCATTAGGGCCGTAATGTGAACATATAATGCGAAAAAAGCCGCGCTCGGTGGATAAACCCGATTCCGGACGCGGCCTAAACTTCCGAAAACCCCAGCGCCCTGCCTGCCGCCCTGGATAATGGGGTAGCCAATGCCCAGCATTTCGGTAAGGCGGGTTTTGATGAGGCATTCTTGCAAAAACTCCTTACTTGAAAATTTTTTACTGGCTGCCGGCCCCCGAAAACATTTTTTGCAGCATATCCTTTTGGATTTTTCCCATGGCGTTCCGGGGAAGTTCTTCCAGGTGGAAAATTTCTTTTGGGCACTTATAACCCGCCAGGCGCTGCCGGCAAAAGGAAATCAACTCTCCGGAAGGAACTTCCGGAGCGCCTTTTTGAAGTGTGACCACTGCGGTCACTTTTTCCCCGAGGTCTTCGTCGGGGACGCCGAAAACGGCCGCTTCCCGCACGGCCCGGTGCTGTTCCAGGACGCTTTCCACCTCCCGGGGGTAAACGTTGTAGCCTCCGGAAATAATCAGCTCTTTGGCCCGCCCCACCAGGTACAGGCGCAGCTGGTCGGCCGGGTCCTGCCGGCCGAGATCCCCCGTCCGGAACCAGCCCTCCACAAAGGATTCCCTGGTTTTTTCGGGGTTCCGCCAGTAACCCGAAAACACATTGTCCCCTTTCACCCAGACTTCCCCTACTTCCCCGGGGGGTACATCCTGCCCGGAAGGGGAGACCACGCGGATTTGCACTCCCGGCAGCGGATAGCCTACGCTTATCGGAATTCTTCGGGCGGGGTCGAAAGGATTGGAGGCGATCATCTGCGCTTCCGTCATGCCGTAGCGCTCGAGGAGCCGAAAGCCGGTAGCGTCCTCAAATTGCGCAAAAAGGTTTTCCGGGAGGGGGGCCGAACCGGAGATAAAAACCCGCATGGAACGGAGATCGGGTTTGACCGCTTCCCACGCGTTCAGGAGCCGGTGATAGATCGTCGGAACCGCCATGAACATGGTGCATTTTTCTTTCTCGATGGCCGCCCAGGCCCTTTCCGGGTCAAACCTGGCGTGCATGATGATGGTCGAGCCGGCGCAGAGCCCGCCGTGAAGGGCCACCGCCAGCCCGTGCACGTGAAAAAGGGGGAGCACGTGGAGCAGTACGTCCCGCTCCGTCCACCGCCAAACCTCCTGGAGCGCCAGCAGGTTGCACACCAGGTTCCGGTGCGTGATCATCGCCCCTTTGGGTTTGCCGGTAGTCCCGGAAGTGTAACAGATCATGGCAATGTCGTCGCCGCGGGCGGGATAGTCCCGGGGATCCTGCGCTCCTTCCACGCCGGCCAATTCTTTGGCCAGGGGACCGAAGCCGTCCGGACTTGCGTCGTCCAGTAAATAGGTCCTGGTCCCGGCCGCCTTGGCCAACTCTTTGTGGACCCGGGCGAATCTTTGCCGGTCGGTAATAAAAAGGGAAGACTCCGAGTCAAAGAGAAAATAGGCAATCTCTTCCGGGGCGTAAGCGGTGTTGAGGGGCAAAGTAACGGCGCCGAGGGACAAAGCGGCCAGGTGGAAGAAAATAAACTCCATGCCCTTGGGAAGCTGAAGGGCGACCCGATCCCCCTTCTTGATGCCCATCTTCCGGAGCAGGGCGGCATACCTGCCGACAGAAGCATCAAATTCGCGATAGGTATAGCGCTGCCCTTCAAAAACAACAGCCGGTTTATCCCCGCAGCGCTTCGCCCTGTCTGCCAAAACCCTGGCGAGGTTAATTTCCGGGCACCTCCTCGTTTTCCCAATCAACCACTTGAATTCTTTGCTCAGCCTACTCCTTTTCCGGGCAGCCCACCGTTAAGGAGCATTTTTCCCAAACGTTCGTAAATCTGCGCGGCGCCCTGGACAATGTCGTCGATGACTTCGGCAACGGACTTGATTTCGTGAATCAGCCCGACGGCCTGGCCGATGGCAAAGGTTCCGCCGTCCAAGTCGCCTTCCAAAAGGGCTTTTCGGCCAATCTGACCGCTGACCACGGTGAGCAGTTCCTCCAGGGTAGCGCCGCGGCTTTCCATTTCCAAAGCCTTCTGGGCGGCGGCGTTGCGCATGACGCGGGCGGCGTTGCGGATGGAGCGCAGGATCAGGGTGGTGTCCGTTTCGTTTGCCTGCAGAATCCATTCTTTAAAGTTGGGGTGCGCGATGCACTCTTTGGTGGCGACAAACCGCGTGCCCATGATTACCCCTTCCGCCCCCAGGGCCAGGGCGGCCACGAAGCCGCGCGCGTCCGCGATCCCCCCGCCGGCGATAACCGGAATGGAGAGCGACTCTGCCGCCCGGGGGGCGAGAATGAGCGTGGTGACGTCGTCCATCCCCGGATGGCCGCCGCATTCGAAGCCGACGATGATCACCGCGTCGGCCCCGATGGCCTCTGCTTTTTTGGCGAAGCGGACGGACGGCACCTTGTGAAAAAGCTTGATCCCCGCCTCTTTTAAGTAGCCAATAAACGGCTCCGGGTTGCGACCGGAGGTTTCCACCACGGGGACTTTTTCTTCCAGGACGGTTTCCACGTAAACCCGGGTCAGGTCGTTTGCCGTCATCTCCGGCAACATGGAGATGTTCACGCCAAAGGGTTTGTCGGTAAGCTCCCTTGTCCGGCGGATCTCGTTGCGCAAATCCTCCCTGGTTTTGTGGGTAGCCGCCGTGATGATCCCCAGGCCGCCGGCGTTGGAAACGGCGGCGGCCAGTTCGGCCCGGGAAATCCATTGCATGCCGCCCTGGATAATGGGGTAGCGAATACCCAACATTTCGGTAAGACGGGTTTTGATGACCATTTTCGCAGCAGCTCCTTCACTTGAAAATGTATGTTTTTATTGACCGGGCGTTCGTTCATGAGAACGATCCGTTCATGAGAACGATCCCAAGGAGATACTTCGTCGATTCCAGAATAAGTGAAATGCTCCAGGCAGAACGGATGCAGACTCAAACCTTAATCAGTCCAATTATGCAGTTGAACAGAGAACCAGCTGGAAGAAAAGATTAAAATAAGAGAAATTTCGTGAAGAAGTCAGCGATCGGTACCGCGGCTTTTTCCTCACAGCCCCACCAGAAATGATCGGCGCCGGGAATCACCAGGATGGTCTTCGGTTCCGCCAGGCCGGCCGTTTCCCGGAGCACTTCCGCGGAGGGGATCAGTTCGTCCTCCGCCCCGCAAACGATGAATTTGGGTTTTGGGCAATCCCTCAGGACCCCAGGCGGGATCACCGGGGAGACGGCGGCGATGGCTTTCACCGGGCCGCTCCGTTCGCCCGTCGCCAGGGCCACCATCCCGCCGAAGGAGTAGCCCGCGATCCCGATCCGCCCCGGGTCGATTTCGGCCCGGCCGGCCAGGGCGAGAATAGCCGCTTCGGCGTCGTCCTGCTCCCCGCTGCCGCCGGCAAAGGAACCCCTGCTTTTACCCACGCCGCGAAAGTTAAAGCGCAAAGCGGCGATCCCTTTCGCATTTAGCGCCCGGGCAACCGCCCTGACCACATTGTTCTCCATGTCTCCCCCGTAAAGGGGGTGGGGGTGGCAGAGGACCACTCCCGGGCAGGGCCGCCGGGCTGGGGTGCCCGAGGTGTTTGGGGTGTCCGGGAGGTCCAGGCAGGCTTCCAGGAGCAGGCCGGTGCCCTTTACGGTTATCTCTATTTCCAGGCCAGGCATGCTTTCACATCCTATAACTAATTGGATAAAAGAGGAAGATTATTTCTGGTTATGTTAGTCTTTTTGAATTTAAAATTCCCCGGCCAATTTTTTCGCTCGTTCGACGGCTTCCTGGAAAATGGCCTGGGCCCGGTCGGGCAGATATTCGTGGCCTTCGCAGATCAGGGAATGAACGTCCGTCACGCCCAGGAAATTGAGAAGCGCCCTGATGTACCGGTCCGCAAATTCCAGCTGGTCCATGGGCGGCTGGCTGTAAAAACCGCCCCGGGCGTGGATGTGCAGGGCCTTTTTCCCTTTGACCATTCCCACCGGCCCCTGCTCAGTGTAATAAAAAGTCTTGCCGGCAACCACGATGGTGTCCAGGTAGGCTTTCATCAGCGGCGGCAGGGAAAGGTTCCACATGGGGGTAACGAAAACGTATTTATCCGCAGCCAGGAATTCTTCGGTGAAGGCATTTATTTTCCCTACTTTTTCCTTTTCTGCGGAATTCAGTTCCTCCTGCCGCTGCAGCTTGTCCCATCCTTTAAGCACATCTGCGTCAACCAAAGGGATGGGCTCCTGGTAGACGTTGCGCTCGATAATCCGGTCCCGGGGATTTTTTTCCCGGTAGACCCGCAGAAATTCCTCCGCGATGGTCAGGCTTTTGGATTCCTTGACCGGCTTCGGGTTTGCCTTGACGCAAAGTAAGACGGCCATCAATTCAACCTCCCGGTTTGCGATTTAAGACAGCTTTCTATTGATTATCTCCAGCTTTCAGACGAAAATTCCTCATCCCCTTGCAGCATCACCAGCCTTTTTAAGCGGAAGGCTTTGCAATTCAAGTCTGCCGGATGGGCGGGTCCGGACAGACGGGCTCAATGGCCCGCGGAAATAGGCAAACCTGCAGCTAAACGCGGCAGGGCAGGTTGGCGTCCACGGACACCGTCACGTTCTCGGCGGGGGAGGGGTTGGCCAGGCGCAAGCGAAAGACGGGTTTTTTCAAGATGTGGTGCCACACCGTTTCCCCTTCGGGAGCCTCCAAAACTTCCGTCCTTTGCCAGTCGTTGCCCTGCAATTCTTCCACGGCGACGTTGACCGGTCCGGAAGTGTGGATCCGGAAGGCGACGTTGAGAATGCTTGCCCGCGGACATTCAAGTTCAATTGCCTCCCCGGGTGCAATCCGGATTCCCCGGCCGATTCTCACGATCTGCGGCATTACCGCCTTTCCCGGGAACATTTCGTACATCTTCTGCTCGCCATCCTTTCGAACCGTCCTGGTCGCTACATTAAAATTATTTCCTTGATTATAACAGAAAAATCGAATCAGAGAAACAAAAGGATCTGTTTTTCCGGAAGGAGTTTCCGGATTAAACAGAGAAGAAGGATCAAAGATTTAAATCAAAACGTTCCAGCCGGCTCAAAAAAACAGGCGGATGATTCGTTCGCAGCCAGAAGGAGGACTGAACCGATTGCCCCCAGACGAAACCACCCTTGCCGCCCCCGCCGTTACCGCCGCCCATGAGTTTTTCAGTGGCGTCCGGGAAGCAGTGCCCATTGTCCTGGGCTACCTGCCTATCGGCTTCGCCTACGGAATCATTGCCGCGAAGACGGGTCTGAGCACCCTGGAAACCGTCCTGATGTCCGTTTTGGTCTACGCGGGCGCCTCGCAGTTCATCGCTGCCGGCCTGATCGCAGCGGGAGCGGGATTCGGAACCATTGTGGCCACCACTTTTCTGGTCAACCTGCGGCATTTATTGATGAGCGCCGCCCTGTTCCCCTGGCTGCGCGGGCTGCGGGCCCCTACGCGGGCGGGCCTGGCCTTTGAACTGACGGACGAAACCTTTGCGCTCGCTACCACCGTCTTTCAGAAGCGGGCGGCCACCGCCCCGTTTCTGGCCGGCCTGCAATTGACCGCCCAATTTACCTGGGTGCTCAGTTCCCTCGCCGGCGCCCTCTCCGGTTCGCTCTTAACCAGCGTAAACAGGTTCGGTCTGGACTTCGCCCTGCCGGCCATGTTCATCGCCCTGCTCGTTTTGCAGCTGCGCAGCCGCGTCCACCTGGCGGCGGCGGGAATTGCCGCCGCCTGTTCGCTGCTCTTCGCCCAACTGATCCCGGGCAACTGGAACGTAATCCTGGCCGCCGTCATCGCGGCCACCGCCGGAATGTTTTTGGAGGGAGGAAGCAAAAACCGTGCGGACTGAAATTTTTTTCACGATCATCGGAATGGCGCTGGTTACCTACCTGCCCCGGATGCTTCCCCTGGTGGTGCTGCACCGGCTGCCCTTGCCCGGACCGGTTTATCGCTGGCTGGGTTACGTGCCGGTCGCTGTGATGGCCGCCCTGCTGGGCCCGGCCCTGGCCATGCCGCAAGGCGAACTGCAATTGACCTGGACCAATAAATTTTTCCTCGCCGCCCTGCCCACTTTTCTTCTCGCCGTCAAAACCCGCAGTCTGGTCGCTACCGTCATCGCCGGCATCCTGGCTGCGGCGCTGTTAAACATTTGCCTGTGAAAAAGCAGCCTTTTTGACCTGTTGACCGGTCACCATTCCCTCTGCTCAACACAAAACCATCTGCGGTCTTTTTTGCCAAAAGAATGAAGTAGCTGACAACCGCACCGATCATCATCAATAACCAGATGATAAATGTAATGCTTGTAAAAACGGGCGTTCCAAGAATCATGTGCCGCACTCCCTTCTTCTTTCTTTTCCGCCATAGCCACTTTCCCTGCAAGTTATTAAAAATTTTCCTTTGTCCAGGAAAATCTCCTAAAACACTGGAAAATTTTTTGGGGTCAAGTCGAAAAAGAAGGAACCTTTTCCCCTTTTGGCACGTCTAACTAATGAAGCCCGAATAAGCATAAAAGGAAAACAGGTACTCCTGTTTAAAGCGGAATTTCTGCTTTCCCCAATTTTTATCTATACTCCGTGCACTCGATGGTCTAACCTTTAGTTTCTACCCATCATCAGCATCATTCTGATAGGGGTTTTGTTATGCCGCTGAAAAACTGCCTCCTGAAAGCGTTTTTAATTATCCTGGGCATAGTGCTTTGCGCACAGAACGCTCCGGCCGGACCGACGCCCCTGCCGGCCGTCAAAGTGCAGTTGGATGGCCGGGAGCTGACCTTCGACGTCTCCCCGCTGATCGAAAACGGCCGCACCCTGGTTCCGCTCAGGGGCATTGCGGAAGCGCTGGGGGCAGCGGTGAATTGGGAGGAAAAAACCCGGACGGTGATTATTCAAAAGGGGAGCGTTACCGTCAAGTTAACGATCGGAACCAAGGTAGCCTTGAAAAACCAGGAAAAAATTACTCTCGATGCACCGCCTAAAATCATCGGGAATAGGACCATGATACCGCTGCGTTTCGTCAGCGAAGCGCTG
>JBFMEJ010000059.1:0-7687 GCA_040753275.1 Bacillota bacterium | reverse complement strand
CTGCCCCGTTAAAGGATCATACCTTATCTCGCACGGAATTCTCGTCAACTCAAAGTTTTTTAAGGGATTATGAAAGGTTGTCTCGTAATGGGTAACTCGAAATTCAATCGCCATAAGATCAACCCTTTCTTTTGTAATCTCATTTAATTATACGTTTCCATACCAAAGATAAAAATCCTCCATTTGCAAAGATTTTCTTGACAGATTCAAAAAGCTACTTTATAATTTTAACTGTAAAAAATAAAGGGGAGTAGCTCAATTGGTAGAGCAACGGTCTCCAAAACCGTAGGCTGCGGGTTCGAGTCCTGTCTCCCCTGCCAGAAAACATAGAAATGGCAAGGGTTCCGGGGGTGGAAATCCTTGCCTTATTTCTTTTTTAGAAGAGGGCTCTTTTGCCGTTTGTTCAGGTAGGGGATAACCAGGGGCATGGTGATGATCATGCTTAAAATGAAGACCCAGACGGCGCCGCCGATGCGGGCCACCGGCGGGTAAGAAACCCCGGCGGCATAGGTGGCCAGCAGGAAAAGGGCGGCGGCGGCCAGGGAGATGGCGGTGTAGACGAGGGCGCTTATAAGGGCTGGTTCGGCCACGGTATTTCTTTCCCTCCCATCATTACCGTGTCGCCGGGTTAGGTACCGGCCTGCCCGCACTTTCCCGGGTCTCTCCTGATCCCTTCTGGAAAGAGGGAGTGAAACGTTTCAAGAGCAGGGTGTTCATGGTTACCGATACCGAGCTCATGGCCATGAAAAAAGCGGCCAGTTCCGGGCTGACGAGCAGCCCGGTGAAGGGGTAAAAAATCCCGGCGGCGACGGGGATACCCAGGCTGTTGTAAACAAAGGCCCAGACCAGGTTCTGCCGCACTTTCCGCATCGTCGCCCGGGCCACTTCAATGGCCGTAACCACGTCCCGCAGATCCGCTTTGATCAGGATTACCTCGCCTGTTTCCTTGGCGACGTCGGTACCCGTGCCGATGGCCATCCCGACGTCGGCTGCCGCCAGGGCCGGGGCGTCGTTGATGCCGTCGCCCACCATGGCCACCCGCAGCCCCTCGTTTTGCAGCTTCCGCACTTCTTCCGCCTTATCTTGTGGCAATACTTCCGCCAGTACCCGGTCAATCCCGGCCTGGCGGGCGATGGCTTCGGCGGTGCGGCGGTTGTCCCCGGTGATCAGGATCACCCGCAAGCCCATTTTTTTCAGGCGGGCGATGGCCTGGGGCACATTCTCTTTCAGAGTGTCGGCCACGGCGATGACGCCGGCGGCGCGGCCGTCCACAGCCGCCAGCATGGCCGTTTTTCCGTCCTGCTCAAGGGATTCTACCTGGGAAAGCAGGGCTTCGAACGGAACGCCTTCCCTCTCCATCAGCCGGCGGTTGCCCAGCAAAATTACGCGGCCCCGAGAACGGGCTTTAATGCCGTGGCCGGGAATGGCTTCGAATTCATCCGTTTTTTCCGGATCCAGCCCCGCTGCTTCCGCTCCGCGCACAATAGCTTCGCCCAGGGGGTGCTCGGAGTTTTTTTCCGCGGCGGCGGCCAGCTTAAGCAATTCTTCCCGTTCAAAACCCGGAGCGGGGATCACGTCGGTGAGGGAAGGCTCGCCCCGCGTGATGGTACCGGTTTTGTCAAAAACGATTACCTGCAGGGCGGCGGCCGCCTCCACGGCGTCGGCGCCCTTGAAAAGGATGCCGTTTTCCGCCCCCTTCCCCGTACCGGCCATCATGGCGCTGGGGGTGGCCAAACCCAGGGCGCAGGGGCAGGAAATGACCAGGGTGGTTACGCTTAAGAGCAGGGCAAAGCCGAATACCCCCACTTCGGCCAGGCTGTAGGGCGACAGAATGAAGTGGCTGTCCGGCCGGAAAAAGGCGTGGTAACCGTAAAAGAACCAGAAGAGAAAGACGATCAGGGCCAGCACGTGCACCCCGGCGATGAAGTGGCCGGCCACGAAGTCGGCCAGCTTTTGGACAGGGGCTTTGGTGGCCTGGGCGTCTTCCACCAGGCGGATGATCCGGGCCAGGGCGGTGTCCCGGCCCACCCGGGTGGCTTCAAACTTAAATGATCCGGTTTTGTTGATGGTGGCGCCGATGACCTCGTCGCCGGGCTTTTTCTCTACCGGGATGCTCTCCCCGGTGATCATGGACTCGTCCACCGCCGAATGACCCTCAATGACCTTTCCGTCCACCGGGATGCTTTCCCCCGGGCGCACCAGCACCACGTCGCCCGGCACAACTTCGTCCGCGGCGACTTCCACCTCCCGGCCTTCCCGGATTACCCGGGCAATTTTGGGCTGCAGGTTGATCAGCTTGCGGATGGCTTCGGAAGTACGGCCCCGGGTGAGGGCCTCCAGGTAGCGGCCCAGGACGATAAAGGCCGTCAGCAGGGCCGCTGATTCAAAAAAGGTGGCGCCTTTGCCGCCGAAGCCGGCTTCCGGCCAGAGGGTATTGATGGTGGCGATGAGGTAGGCGGCGCCGATCCCCGTGGCGTAGAGAAGGTTCATGTCCGTGGCGCCTTTGCGCAAGCCGTTAAAACTGTGGACGAAAAACTGCCCGCCGGCGATCAGGACCACCGGCGTGGTGAGGACCCATAAAAAAAGGGTATTACTAAAAAATTCAGGGACGAAGTGCGGAAGGATCCAGACGTTCCGGAACATGCCCAGCATCACGAAAAGGGCCAGCGGCCAGGCGATGAGCATGTTTCTGCCCTGGCGGCGGATTTCTTCCCGGCGGGCCTGCTTTTCCCGGTCCAGAGCTTCCTGGCCGGTTACTTTTTCCTCTACTTCGTAACCAAGCCCGCGGATCTCTTCTTTAATGCGGGCGGCCGTTACCGTCCCCGGGTAAAAGGCAACCCGGGCGGCTTCGGCAGGCAGGCTGACGGTTACTTTTAATACGCCGGGCAGCGCGGAAACCGCCCGCTCCACCCGGGCCACGCAGGCCGCGCAACTCATCCCCCGGACCGTCAGGTGGATTTCTTCAGCGGGCACCTGGTAGCCCAATTCCCGGATGATATTGACCAGTTGTTCTACGGACACCTGTTCCGGATCATATTCCACGCCGGCCGTCCCCGTGACCAGGTTGACCGTTGCCCCGCCCACCCCGGGCGTATTTTTTAAGGCCCGCTCCACCCGGGCCACGCAGGCCGCGCAACTCATCCCTTCTACGGGAATACTGATCTGTTCCATCTTGATTATCCTTCCGATCTCTAATTTGTCTCTAATTCAATGCCGGGAAAATTTTTTGTAATCACCGTCCCTCCGCTGGAGATAAAGTCAATATCTTCTCTTAGCGTTTCCAGGTAAACCCCTGAAGATAGCCGTTTTAAGGCTCGATCCGCAATTTTTTTATTCCTCAATTGTTAACTCCTTTGGTTCATTGCCCAAAAGCGGGTTGACCAACCCGCCAACTTTTAGCTCCCTCAGCTAAAACCCTTTCCGCCTATCAGAAAAACGGCCAGCCCGGCCGCAACAGCGCCAATTGCCCACAGTGAAGGCAGGTTTCCGGCCACCCCCAACAACAGCAACCCCAGGCCGGAAATGCGCAAAATAAGCCGGAGAGTGGGATGCAGGTTCATTTCCCGGTTCACCTCTTTATTCGTAATTGTTACCCAAAAGTGTTAAAATAAATCGATAATTACCGCCGTTTCCTCGCATTTCGGGAACTTGGGGCAGTTGATGCAATCCCTCCAGACCTTTTGCGGCAGCTCTTCCTTGGAAATGGTCCGGAAGCCGCACTTGACGAAGAACCCCTCCTGGTAGGTAAGGGCGAAGATCCTGGGCAGCTCCAGCTCCCTGGCTTCCGCCAGAAAGGCTTTGACCAGCGTGCGGCCAATCCCCTGCAGGGTATATTCAGGATCCACGGCCAAGGCGCGGATTTCCCCCAGATCTTCCCAGATTATGTGCAGCGACCCCGCCGCCACCAGGCGGCCGTTTTCTTCGGCCACGGTAAATTCGCGGACCGCTTCGTACAGAACGGCGCGGGGGCGGGCCAGCATCAGATCCCTCTCGGCGTAGTAGTTGATCAAGCCGTGGATGGCTTCAACGTCGCTGAGTTTTGCTTTCCGTATTTTCAACCGTTTCACCGCTCTTTCACGTAGCGGACGGCGTTACGGAAAATGGCCAGGCCGGGCGGCTCGCCGAAAGATTCAAAACGCCGCCAGTTGGGGTGTTGAGAATGTTCCACGAACCTTTCCGGATGAGGCATCAGCCCCAAAACCAGGCCGGTCGGATCGCAGATGCCCCCAATCGCCTCCAGCGACCCGTTTGGATTGAGCGGGTAGCTCTGCGTGGGCCGGCCGTACTCGTCGGCATACCGGAAAACAACCTGGCCGGCAATCTTTTGTAAAGTCTCCCGGCCGGCGTAAAACTTCCCTTCCGCGTGAGCCACCGGCAGGCGCAAACATTTTCCGGCCAGCCCCTCGGTAAAGACGCAGGGGGTTTTTTCAACCAACAGGTTTACCCAGCGGCATTCGAAGTGACCGCTGTCGTTACCCACCAGGGCGATGCTGATCTCCCCTATCCTTCTTGCCGGCAAGATGCCGGTGCGCACCAGGACCTGGAAGCCGTTGCAGATCCCCAGGACGGGCTTACCGGCGGTAATGAACTCCTCCAGTTGCTCTTTTAAAAAGGAGGTCAGCTCCACCGCTAAAATCTTGCCTGCATGAACGTCGTCACCGTAGGAAAAACCGCCCGGAATCACCAGGATTTGATAATCAGACAATTTTTCCTCTTTATGGCGCAGGCTGTTTACGTGGATCAGCCGGCTGTCGCCGCCCGCCCTGGCAAAGGCGTAGCAGGTTTCCAGGTCGCAATTGGTACCGTCTGTGCGCAAAACGCAAACCTTTGGTTTCATTTCAAAAAGCATCTCCTCTATTTCTTGGGGCCTTAGCCGAAAACTTTTTGCATCGGTTTTTGCCACGCCTCTTTGAGCATTTTTAACTCCATCCGGAACAGTTCTTTTCCATCCTGATAAACGGTAATTTGTTGTTCCGGGCGGGTGGCGCCCACGCGCAGGTAAGGAATGCCAGCGAAAAGCTCGCCGGGATCTCCTTCCCCCAGTTCGACCAGAAAACAACCCGCGGTTTCGTTAAATAAAAAGAAGTCTGGCCTTGCCTCCGCGGGAAGATCTATTTCCGCCCCCAGGCCCCCGCCAAAGCACATTTCCGCCAGGCACGCCGCCAGGCCCCCTTCGCTGATGTCGTGGCAGGCCAGAATTTTACCGGCGGCAATGGCGCGGTGGACGGCCTGCAGGACCCGGGGAAGAACCTGGAGGTCAATTTGCGGAAGGTTACTTCCCAGGCAGCCCGCCAGGTCGTAGTAAACGGAACCCGCCATTTCGGCCGGGTTACGTTTGCCGACCAGGATAAGGGTGCTGCCGGCGCGCTTGAAGTCGGCGGAAGCCGTCATATTTATATCCGGTAGCCTTCCGAAAGCAGAAACGCATAAGACGGGCGGTATCTTCAACACTATGTCTTTGCTGCGGTAGGTGCTGGACAGACTGTCCTTGCCGGAAATAAAAGGCATGCCGGTGGCGCGGGCAAAATCCACGCAGGCGTCGACGGCCCGGTCTAGAGCGCCCAGCGATTCTTCATCCGGGAAAGGCCAGATAAAATTGTCGATCAGCACCGTTTCTTTTGGATTGGCCCCGACGGCGACGGCATTGGCTACGGCTTCGGCAGCCGCCCACAGGCTCCCCCAATAAGGATCGATCTGGTTTAAAACGGGGTTTAATCCGTGGCTGATCACCACCGCACATTCGCGCCCGTACAGCGGCGTCAACAGAACCGCGTCGTTGGGGGCATCTTGGGCGATCCCGCCGTAAGGAGGGAGTCCGCTTGACCCCTGCACCCCGTGATCGTACATGCGCACAATCGGCTCCTTGGAGCACACGTTTAAATGACCCATTACCCGGCAATACAAGTTCGCCCAGTCGTCCGGCAAAGGAAGAGCGGGTTCTGCGCAGGCCGGCTTTTTCCAGGAGGCCCGCAGCACCCTTTGCGGCAGGCCGTGGTGGAGAAATTCCATCTCCAGGTCGCAAACTTTTTCATCCGCGTAGGTTACCACCAGCCGCCGGTCGGCGGTAAATTCGCCCATCACCGTCGCCTCGACGTTCAGCCGGCGGCAAATCTTCAATACTTCGGCTACATTTTCCGGGGCCACCGCCAGGACCATTCTTTCCTGGCTTTCGGAGACCCAGATTTCCCAGGGTTTTAGCCCGGGGTACTTGAGCGGGGCGCGCTCCAGCCACACCCGGACCCCTGTTTCAGCGCCCATTTCGCCCAACGCGGAACTAAAGCCCCCCGCTCCGCAGTCGGTGATGGCCTGGATCAGCCCGGCGGCGCTGGCCTCCAGAATGGCGTCGCTCATCCTTTTTTCTTCGATGGGGTGACCGATCTGGACGGCGCTGGCGTTTACTTCCACGGTTCTTTCCGTCATCTCGCCGCTTGAAAAAGTCGCCCCGTGAATGCCGTCGCGGCCCGTCCTGCCGCCAATGACCAGGGCGAGATCGCCGGGGCGGGGCTTACCCTTTTTACACCTGTCTTTCGGCAAAATTCCGTAGGCGCCTACAATGACCGTCGGTTTGGCCCGGAAGTCCCGGTGAAAATGCACCGAACCATTGTTGGTCGGAATGCCCATGCGGTTGCCGTAGTCCCTTACCCCGGCCACCACCCGCCGGAGCAGATAATCCGGGTGCAGGCAGCCCGGGGGGATTTCTTCCCGGGGAGTGTCAGGGGGAGCGAAACAAAACATATCGGTGGAGGCGATTACCCGGGCTCCCTGCCCGGTGCCCAGAATGTCCCGGAAAACCCCCCCGCTTCCGGTCATAGCGCCTCCGTACGGCTCAATGGCCGAGGGCGAGTTGTGCGTTTCCACCTTGCCGCAGATGGCCCATTCCTGGTAAAATTCCATCACCCCGGAATTGTCTACAAAAGCGGACAGGACCAGGGGGTGGTTGATCTCTGCCGTGGCCTGCTGCAGCCGCTTTAATAGCGGGGTTTTTTCCTCCCCGTTAACGATCAATCTGGCTTTAAAAGTTTTGTGTACGCAATGTTCGGACCAGGTCTGGGCGATGGTTTCCAGTTCACAATCGGTGGGGTCTCTCCCGATGGTCCGGAAGTAATTCTGGATCGCCCGCATTTCCTCCAGGTTTAAAAAGAGTTTGTCCCGGCTGAGTTCCAGCAGTTGCTGCGCATCCAGATCGCGAATGGGAAGAAGCTGCGTCCGGCCGGGTACACCGCGGATGATCAGGGTGGCCGGCTTTTCCGCAACTACCTGTTCTACTGTTGGATTGACCAGCAGGCGGTTAATCACGGTCTGGATTTCTTCAGGGTTGATCCCGTCGCCGTAGAAGCCGTATTCGCGACTGGAATCCGCGGCCAGTAAAGACGAAAGGCCCAGGTCCCGGGCGGCCTTTAGCAGAGAAGCGGCTTCCGGGTTCATCACGCCCGGCTTGTAGGCTACCTCGATAACCGCCCGCGCTTCTTCAATGGCGGGGGCGTTTAAGGTGTAGAGCTGAAAGACGTCTTCAGCCAGCAGTTTTTGCGCCAGCAGGTGGGCTTCGCTTTCACCAATTCCTTCGAAACGGTAGACTTTTGCCGTGCGAATTTTTTGGATGCTTCTTATGCCCAAGGCCTGCTTTATTTCGTAAAGAATTTCTTCGCCGACAGGATCGGGAACCTCCGGGCGGTTAATCACCCTTACT
>JBFMEJ010000058.1:0-7727 GCA_040753275.1 Bacillota bacterium | reverse complement strand
GTTAATGCGCCGGATGCACGCTAAAATGGAAGTAAGCATGACGCACGGGGTCACCGGCAGCCAGTTTTTCGTTCTGAAAAGAATCCGGGAGCATGGCCGGATGACGGTGTCGGCGGCGGCCGAGGAGATCGGCGTTTCTTTGAGTGCCGTTACCGCCCTGGTCGACAGGCTGGTTAAGGCCGGTCTGGTCACCCGCAGCCGGGATGAGGACGACCGGCGCCTGGTGTGGCTGGAAGTAACGCCGCAGGGAGAGGAGGTACTCAGAACCTGCCTGGCCGGTCGGAAGCAGATCATGGAAAAATATCTGGGACAGTTGGAAGAGGAAGACCTGGAGCAGCTGGTAAAAATTTACGAAAAACTTTTAATGATTATCAAACAGGAAGAAAGAAGTTAGGAAGAAAAAATAAACAGTAAAACAAAAACATTTTTCCCGAAACTTTTTTCCAGGTTATGCGGTATAGGCTAACGGTGGTTTCTTAAATAATCCAGGAGTGGTCCGGGATGACTTGATATTTTTAGAGAGTTCCCCATGAGTACGTTCGTTCTCTTCCTTAAATAAGGCACTAAGGTACAGAGGCACAAAGGGAGGAAAGGGCCGGGGGGCGGGAGCAAATGAGCACAGGCTTAACGGACAAAGAAAACCGTGACTTTTTACTTTGTGCCTTTGTACCCGAATAACTTTTCCCTGCTTTGTGCCTTTGTACCTGGAAACTTTTAGCCTGCTATTTTCAGAGAGTGGAGTGAATTGCCGCCATGATCAATTTGTTCTCAGCAAAAAAAGGTGGAAAAGATACGCGGGTTTCCCGCTTTAGCGAGTTTAAAGCCTGCCGGGGACAGGCCATTTTCTTGATTTTCCTGCTGGTTCTTTTCGTGGCCGGCGGGTGCGGGGGAAAACAGCAGCCGACGGCCGGTGCGGAGGGCGGCCGGGGAGGCGCCGTGCCGGTGAAGACGGCAAAGGCAAAAATGGGCGCCCTGGAAGCCGCGAACGTGGTCAGCGGCAAGCTGGAAGCCGGGCAGTCGGCCAACGTGGTGGCGAAGGTGCCGGGCAAGGTGGCCGCCGTGCACGTGGACGTGGGCAGCGCGGTGCGCGCCGGCCAGGTGCTGATTACCCTGGACAACACGGACCAGGCGGCGCGCCTGGAGCAGGCCAAAGCCGGGGTGGCGGCCGCCGAGTCGGCGCTGGCCGTTGCGCAGACCGCTTACGCAGTGGCCGAGGCGAATTACCAGCGGGGAAAACAGCTTTTGGAGCAGGGGGCGATTCCGCAGGCCGTTTTTGAGGCGGAATACGAATTAAAATATAAACAGGCGAAAGAGCAGGTGGAGCGCGCCTTGCCGGCCCAGCTGGCGCAGGCGCGGGCCAACCTGGCGCTGGCCGAATCCGCCTACAACGACAGCTTCGTCAGGGCGCCCATTTCCGGCCTGGTGACCGCCCGCAACGTCAACCCGGGGGAGATGGCTTCCAACATGGCGCCGGTGATTTCCCTGGCCAATCTCGACAAAGTGGAGGTTAAGGCGACGGTCGGGGAAAGTTTAGTTAACCAGTTAAAACAAGGGCAAAAGGTGCAGGTTAAAATCAGCGCCGTTTCCGACAAACCGTTTACCGGCGTAGTTACCAGTATTGCCCCGGCCGCCGACCCGGTGAGCAAAGGCTTCCCCGTCAAGATCCAGATCGACAATCCCAAACACCTCTTCAAACCCGGTATGTTTGCCGAGGTGCAGCTGGGACCGCCCCCGGGCGAGGCGCTGCTGGTCCCCCGGGAAGCGGTGATCAAGGCGGAGGATAAAAATGTCGTTTGGGTGATCAAGGACGGGCAGGCCCAAAAGAAAGAGGTTCAGGTTGGCGAATCGGACGGGCGGCAGATCGTCATTACCGCCGGATTGACGGACGGGGAGGAAGTGGTCGTTGCCGGGCAGGAAAGCCTGCAGGAAGGAGTAAAGCTGGAAGTGGTGGAATAAGCGGATAAGGCCCAGAGGAACAAAGAAGAAAGGGCTTAGGGGTCAGGAATCAGGAATCAGGGATAGGTACAAAAGCACAAAGGGATAAAGGGAAAGAGGCAAAAGGCACAGAGGCACAGAGGGAAAGAGAACTGAAGTGATCCGGGGTAAAACGCAAAAGGTGTAAGGGAGAAAGTTAACGGGGTGTCTAAATGAAAATTACCGATGTGGCCATCAACCGGCCCATGCTGATTGCCGTTTTAGTGATCGTGACGCTGATCCTGGGAGGTGTTTCGTTAACCCGCCTGAGCATCGATCTCTACCCGCAAATGGAGCTGCCGGTCGGGGCGGTGATTACCGAGTACCCGGGCGTCGGGCCCAAGGAGGTGGAAAGGCAGGTTACCGAGCCGCTGGAGTCCGTCCTGGCCACGGTAAACAGGCTCGATCAGATTATGTCCATGAGCAGCATGGGCAATTCCGTGGTCATCGTGCTGTTTAACTGGGGCACGGACATGGACTTCGCCACTCTGGAAATGCGGGAAAAGATTGACCTGGTCCGGCAGTATTTGCCGGAGGGAGTGAAATCCCCCGTTGTTTTCAAGATGGACCCCAACCAGCTGCCGATCATGCAGCTGGCTCTATCTGCCCGGGACTCCCACCACCTGAAACAGCTGGTGGAAGATACCATTCAGCCCCGCCTGGAAAGGGCCGGCGGGGTGGCCAGCGTTTGGACGGCGGGCGGGTACGAGCGGGAAATCCGCGTCCTGGTCGACCCCGTGCGCCTGGAAGGTTACGGCCTCACCTTAAACGGCTTGACCAACGCGCTCAAAGGGGAAAACATGAACGTTTCCGGCGGCTCCGTCCGGGAGGGCAGCAAGGACTGGCTGGTGCGGGTGACCGGGGAGTTTAAGGACCTGGACGAAATCCGGCAGACAGTGGTCGGCGCTCCCGGCGGGGTCCCCGTCCACCTGGGGGACGTGGCCACAGTCATCGACGGCCAAAAGAAATTGACCCAGTTCAGCCGCTTAGACGGGCAGCCGGGAATCAGCGTTTTCATCCAGAAACAGAGCGGTTCCAATACGGTGACGGTGGCCCGGGAAGTCAAGAAGGTGCTCAAGGACCTGCAAAAAGAGCTGCCGGAAGTAAAATTCACTGTGGTCATGGACCAGTCGCAGTTTATCGAGGAATCAATCACCCACGTCGTCCGGGAGATTTTGGCAGGCAGCATTCTCGCCACTCTGGTGATGTGGATCTTTTTAAGAAACCTGCGCAGTACCCTGATCATTGCGACCGCGATCCCCATTTCCATCATTGCCACCTTTTCCCTGCTTTATTTCAATGGCATGACCTTAAATCTCCTTTCCATGGGCGGTCTTGCCCTGGGGGTGGGCCTGATCGTCGACGACGCCATCGTCGTTCTGGAGAATATTTTCCGGCACCGCCAGCAGGGTTACGGGCTGGTGGAGGCGGCGAAGACGGCCACGGAGGAAGTAAGCGGCGCCGTCATTGCCTCGACCCTTACCACCATGGCGGTATTCCTTCCCATTGTCTTCGTCAAGGGCTTGGCCGAGCAGCTCTTTAAGCCCCTGGCCCTGACGGTGTCCTTTTCCATTTTCGCTTCCCTCCTGGTGGCCCTGACGGTGGTGCCCCTTTTGGCCTCGCGCTTCCTTCTCCTGGAGCGGCGCGCCGGCTCAAGGAACGGGCTCCTTTCCCGGATTTACCGGCTTTCGGAAAACTGGTTCAACGGCTTAAACGAAGGGTACCGGCGCCTGCTTTACTGGGCCCTGACGCACCGGCGGTGGGTGCTCGTTATCGTGGCGGCGGCCTTCGTGCTTAGCGCGGCGGTTTTCCCGCTGGTGGGTTTTGAGTTTATGCCTACCATGGACCAGGGGTACGTAAATGTCACCATCGAGATGCCCAAGGGAACGAGCCTGGAGCATACGAACCAGATTGCCGCCCGGGTGGAGCGGCTGACCAAAGATCTGCCTGAGGTGGAAAGCATTTTTACCGGGGTCGGGTTTACCGGCGTGCAGGGAATGTGGGGTTCCGTTTCGACCGACCAGGCCCAGGTGAGCCTGAAGCTGGTGGATAAATCGCGGCGCGCCCTGTCCGACCGCGAGGTGGTCGAGAAAGTCCGGGGGCTGGTGAAAAACATTCCCGGCGCCGAAATCCAGGTGGCGGCCATGGACCCCAGCTTCCAGGAGCGCAGCATGTCCGCGCCGGTGGAGTTGCGGATCAAGGGAGACGATTTAAACACTTTAAAGCAGCTGGGGGACGAGGTAGCGGAACTGGTCCGGCAGGTGCCGGGGACCCGCCAGGTGACCAGCAGCCTGGAGGAGGGGCGGCCGGAAATCCAGGTGGCGGTGAACCGGGACAGGGCCGCCGCCTACGGCATGAGCCCCCTGGAGATCGCCTCCACGGTGCGCACGGCCATCGACGGGACGGTGGCGACCCGTTACCGCTCCGGCGGCGAGGAAGTGGACATCCGGGTGTTGCTGGCCAAAGGCGAAAAGGGCGAGCAGGCGGGAATCAACGAACTGAAGGAGTTGACCATTTCTTCTCCCCTGGGAGTCAAAGTGCCCCTGGCCCAGGTCGCTGACTTTGAACTGACCTCCGGTCCGCATACCATCGAGCGCCTGGACCAGTCCCGCCAGGTTTCCGTCCGGTCCCAGATCGCCGGGCGCCCCTTGAACGCCGTAGTCAAAGAGATCAGAGGAAAGCTGGCTTCCCTTTCCCTGCCGCCGGGCTACCTGATCGAATTCGGCGGGGAGCAGGAAATGATGACGGAAACGTTCCAGGATCTGGCCCTGGCCCTGGCCCTGGCGGTAGTGCTGGTTTACCTGGTGATGATGGCCCAGTTCGAATCGGCCCTGTTCCCCTTCATTGTCATGTTCTCCGTGCCGGTTACCTTGATCGGGATTGTCATCAGCCTGCTGGTTACCGGCCGGGCGTTTTCGGTGTCCGCTTTTATCGGTGCCATTATGCTGGTGGGGATCGTGGTCAAAAACGCCATCGTTTTGATTGATTACGTGAACAAGCTGCGCCAGCGCGGCCTGGACCGGGCGCAGGCGCTGCTGACGGCCGGTCCCATCCGCCTGCGCCCTATTTTAATGACCGCGCTGACCGCCATTTTAGCCATGTTCCCCATGACCCTGGCCATCGGCGCCGGTTCGGAGGGGCAGGCGCCGATGGCCACGGTGGTGGTGGGCGGGCTGACCTTTTCCACCTTGATTACCCTGGTGCTGGTGCCGGTGATTTACAGCATTCTGGACGACTGGAAGGAGCGCTGGCATGCCCGGCGGGAGAGCAGGCGGGCCAAGGCCGGCGAAACAGCGGCCAAAGGGGGGTTTTCAGGGTAGTTGCTCATGAGGACGAGGGGGCGGAGACAATCGTTCGCCCCTGAAATGGCGCCGGTTTAAAAAGGCCGGCGCCAATCGTGTTTTTGGGCGCCGGGGTTAAAAAGAGCAGGCTCAAGGCAAACCGGCAAAGCGCTTAAAATGCAGGCTGGACAGGCGGGGAAATTTTTAATAAACTAAAGGGAACAAAAAGACGACATTTCACGTCATTATTAATTGAGGAGAGTTCTTACAGGTGCAGATCGAGCTTTTCGGCGCCCGGATCGACGCCCTGCGGATGAGCGAAGTAGAGGAACGCATTGCGGATTTTATCCGGGCCGGCTCCCCTCACCAGGTGATTACCTTAAATCCTGAGATTTTATACCGGGCTCAGCAGGAACCGGCTCTTTTGGCTTTGATTAACGGCGCCGCGCTGGTTACGGCCGATGGGGTAGGAATCGTTTGGGCCGCGCGCCTTACCGGCAAACACGTGCCGGAGCGGGTGACCGGGATTGATTTGATGCTGCGTCTGGTTGCCAGGGCGGCCCGGGAAGGGTGGCGGATTTTTTTGCTGGGCGGGGCGCCTGGGGTGGCCGAAGAAGCCGCCGCCCGCTTAAAGCAGCAGCACCCGCAGCTGATCATTGCCGGAACGTACCACGGATATTTTCAGGAAGATGACGGCGGGCAGCAAAATGGGGACGTTGAAGGCAAGAAAATTGCGGGCAGAGACATGAGAAACCCGGTTGTAGATCCAGAAAGGGATTTGGCAGGCCCGTCCTCCTGGAGGGCAGGCGATGATCGGGAAAACCCGCTTTTCGGAGAGGAAAAAGGGAATCTGCAGGAAACGGAAGTGCTCGAAATTATCCGGCAGGCGGATCCGCACCTTTTGTTTGTCGGGATGGGGGCCCCAAAACAGGAAAGATTTATAACCCGCAATTTGAAAGAACTCAACGTACCCGTTGCGGTGGGGGTAGGGGGGAGCTTCGACGTCCTGGCCGGGCGGGTTAAACGGGCGCCTTTGTGGATGCAGCGTCTCCACCTGGAGTGGTTGGGCCGCCTTTGCCGCGAACCGCGGCGCTGGCGCCGGATGCTGGTCCTGCCCCGGTTTGCCTGGCGGGCATTGTTGGAAGGGGTTAGGGATCGGGGAATAGGGGTGAGGGCAGGGAGAAAAAAATAAGGGTATAAGGCACAAAGTTTCCCAGGCACAAAGGCACAAAGTAAAATATTCTCGATTTTATTTCTTTGTGCCTCTGTGCCTTTATATCGATTACCTTGAAAACAAAATATGTAAATTCTCTGCTGGTGCTTCTTGAGCGGCATGGATGTCTCATTCCAAACCCCCAATCCTAATTCCTGCTTTTTTTGCAGGGAAAAGGTTGCGGATTGTCGAAAACTAATTTAAGGTAGCTTTTTTTAAAGAAAGCTTTTGGGAGGTTGAAAGCGATGACCGGGCGGAAAGCAGTGGCGGCCGTTTTGCTGGTTTTGGCAGTGGCCGCGGCGGGTTACGCGACTCTGGCCGCGGCGGCGGATCAGGGTGAGCCGGGTTCCCGCCTGGACCCCCTGGTCACGAAAAGTTTTGTCGAGAAATACGTGAAAGAAGTGCTGGGAACAGCCGGTTCCCCCGGATTGCAATGGCAGGTTAAAAGTTTATCGGCCGGCCAGCAGTTTATCGGCGGGGCAGGGACGGAGTTTATTGTGCGGACGGGCAGCGCAGCGGTTGTCGATCCCACGGGAAGCGGGATTCCCGACGTAACAGCGGGGACAAATGTGGTCAACGGCCGCGCGGTCGACCGAAACCACCTCTTTATTATTCCGCGTTCGGACGGCCGGGGAATCCGCGCGCAATCCCCGGTGATCATCATGTATCGCGGCGGGGGCGAAGTCAAGTAACCTGAAAAGAGGTGTCTTCATTTGGAGCGGAAAAGAAGGTTGAAACGCAAGCTGCCCTTTATTCTCTTTATCGCAGGCTGCCTGTTGCTTTTTGCCGGTGCCTTGCTGGTAGCCGGGGAGCTCTGGCTGAAGTTGTCGGGCCGGCCGGTGGGGCTGGAGGGAAATGTGGGGGAAGCCAGGGAGCCTTTAAATTCCATGACGGTGCTTTTGCTGGGCGTTGATGCGCGCCCCGGGGAAAAGGTGGCCAGAGCCGATACCATTATTGTGGCTCATGTCGAGCCGGACGCCAACCGGCTGAGTTTGCTGTCCATCCCGCGGGACACCAGGGTTAATATTCCCCGCCACGGAATGGATAAAATAAATGCGGCCAACGTATACGGCGGGCCGAAGCTGGTCAGCCAGGTGGTTTCCGATCTCATCGGGATGCCGGTGCAATATTACGCCCTGACCAACTGGGAAGGCTTTAAAGATATTGTGGATACCCTGGGCGGAGTCACCATTGAGGTCGAAAAGCGCATGAACTATTACGATCCCGTGGACGGTCCCGAATACGCCATTGATTTAAAG
>JBFMEJ010000057.1:0-7775 GCA_040753275.1 Bacillota bacterium | reverse complement strand
TCCCCGGGGCGGGGATCACCTCCGAACCAGGTCTCCGGTTGATATGTTGTTAAGCCCAGTGCGTAGCTACCTGGAGGAAGAGTTAGGGGTGAAAGAGGAAGTTATTCGTAAACTGGATATGCCAGAGAAGATAAAAAAGAAAATCTTCGGTGAGCCTCCGTCTAAAGTAGATATTCCCCAGATGGCTAAATATGCGGAAGACTTGATCACTATTATAAATTCTACGGGTCTGTGCATTAGGCCGCCTACCCTTAGATCGTTGGGTCCGGACTTTTATGCCAGAGCTCTCACGGCGTTACTGGGGCATTCGTTTGATGCGCAAGGGATTTTAAAAACGGCGGAAAATATTTATCACCTGCAGCACCAATTTAACGTGCGTGAAGGTGAAAAAGTTGTTGAATATGCTTTCCCACGCCGTTTTTATGAGGAGCCGTTGCCGTATCGAGATGGCATTAGACCGCCTTTGTCCAGTAAAAATATTGAGGAATCTGTCCGGCAGTATTTTGCGGCTCGAGGTTGGAATATAAGTAAAAAATAGTAGATAGGGCGAGCTTTTTTAGAGCATCAATGAAAAATATTGAGATAGGGAGGTTTAATTCAAGAATGCGCAAAGTTGCCGTAGCCGGTGTGGGCATGACCAAATTCGGCGTTTCCGCAAAAAGCCAGGTGGAAATGTTTGCCGAGGCGGCCATGGAAGCCATCACAACGTCTAATCTTCAGCCGAAAGACATCCAGGCGCTTTTTGTGGGTAATGTGCTGGGGGATTTTGAAGAAGGGCAGATGAACATCGCGCCCTTCTGCGCGGCGGAGATCGGCCTTCCCCCGTCCGTGCCCGCCACCCGCGTCGAGGGAGCCTGCGCTTCCGCCAGCGTGGCCATCCGGGAAGCCTTTATCTGGGTTGCCTCCGGCTTTTACGACATCGTGCTGGTCGGCGGCACCGAAAGGGCGATGGCCATGGGGACGCCGCTGGCCACCAGGACCTTCGCCATGGGCACCGACAGCCGCTACGAGGAATTTACCGGCCTCACCTTCCCCGGCGCCTTTGCCATGGTGGCCCGTTTGTATTCCGTGAAGTACGGTATTCCCTTAGAGAAGCTCAAGGAAAGAATGGCCCTGGTGGCGGTTAAAAACCATAAAAACGGCGCAAAAAATCCCCTGGCCCAGTTCCAAAAGGAAATCACCGTGGAAACGGTCCTCAACAGCGCCATGGTGGCCGATCCCCTGCAGTTGTTCGACTGCTGCCCGTTTTCGGACGGCGCCGCCGCCCTGGTGCTGACCACCGAGGAAATCGCCAGGAAACTGGTGGCCAAACCAGTCTATATCCTGGGCGTCGGCCAGGGTTCCAACGGTCCCTTATACCGGCAAAAGGACGTGACCAGGATCCGGGCCCGGGAAGAAGCCGCGCAACAGGCCTACCGGATGGCCGGCCTCACGCCCCGGGACATCGACGTCTGCGAGCTGCACGACTGCTTCACCATTGCCGAAATCGTCGCCAGCGAGGGCCTGGGCTTTTTTGACTTCGGCAAAGGAAGCGAGGCCGTGGAAAAAGGCGAAACGCAAATCGGCGGGCGGATCCCCATCAATCCGTCCGGCGGCTTAAAAGCGAAGGGGCACCCCATCGGCGCCACCGGGGCCGCCCAGGGTTACGAAATCGTCAAGCAGCTAAGGGGCGAATGTGGAGAGCGGCAGGTGGAAGGGGCCAAAATAGGGATGACCGACACCCTGGGCGGAGACCTGGCGACTGTCGTCAACATCATCTACGGGATTTAAGCAAGTAAGAACCAAGGAGGAGAAAACCGTGAACTACCCGCTCACCTATAAGCAGTTTTACGAGGGCTTAAAAGAAGGAAAGCTCCTGGGCTTAAAATGCCGTTCCTGCGGTGCCTATACGGCGCCGCCGAAAATATGCTGCGCGGAGTGCACCGGGACCGACCTGGAGGTGGTTGAACTGAGCGGCCGCGGGGAGATCAAGACGTTTACCGTGATTCGGGTGGCCCCGGAAGGTTTTGAAGCGCCCTACATTGTGGCGATGGCCGAAATGGAAGAAGGCCCCTGGCTGCTGGGCAACCTGGAAGGGGTGGAGCCCGACCGGGCGGCCATGGATTTAATCGGCAAAAAGGTAAAAGTGGGGCACAAGGTGATCCCGCCCATGCGGTACAGCGCCGGGGAAGGGGTGGCGGTGACCTTTTTCTTGGCCGATTAGTCTCACTCTCTT
The DNA here is from genome assembly GCA_040753275.1 of Bacillota bacterium. Taxonomy (GTDB): domain Bacteria; phylum Bacillota; class Desulfotomaculia; order Desulfotomaculales; family Nap2-2B; genus JAIMBK01. The sequence continues at coordinate 5,560 of JBFMEJ010000057.1, read as the reverse complement.
GCCTACCTGCAATATGGATGCGGAGGGAAGAATTGGTTACCCCGACCTGGGAATACAAAACCGAGAGGTAAAGCAGGCGCAGTTTATTTGCAGGTATCTCTAACGGGATGATTCTTAAGACGCGATTGTCAAAAGAGCGACAAAATATTGACACTCTCGATGGCTTTTAGTAAAGTAAGTTTCGATCAAAGAATGCCTGGAGTTTGGTCTAAACAATTCGTGCAGGGTGAGCATATGCCGCGCGCAAATCGAGGCCAGGTGGTTGCCCTGGAAGACGGCCTCTTTCGGGAAGTCCCCCTGGACCCCTTAACCCGCAAGATTTGTTTGCGCCTGAACCCACCCAGCCTGGCGGATCACCTGGCGGACGTCGACCGGCTGCGGGAATCCCTGGAGCCCCTCGTGGGTCCAGTGACGGTTCCGCTTCCCCTGATGCGGACCATTCCCGAAGTCTGCCGGAAGCAGGACTGGGTGGTCACCGCCACCGTCGGCCTGACCGGCCGGAACTGGGACCTGGTTGACCTGGAGCCGGGGGATACCAGCGGCAGGCATTTCGGCCTGGCCGTAGATATCGGGACCACTACCGTGGTGGCTTACCTGGTGGATATGCGCACCGGGGGCGTTTTGGGCGCCGCCGCCGGCTACAACAGCCAGGTTGTTTTCGGGGAAGATATTCTTACCCGCATTTACCTGGCCGGTACAACCGACGGCCTTGCCCGAATGCAAAAAAGCGTGGTGGGCACCTTGAACGGTTTGGTAAAACAGCTGGCAGAGCGCTGCGCGGTGGCGCCGGAGGAAGTCACTGCAGCGGTGGCCAGCGGCAACACCACCATGGTGCATTTCTTGCTGGGCCTCGATCCTTCCCGGATCTGCCGTGAGCCATACAGCCCGGTGGTTAATAACCCAGGCTTTCTCCGGGCTCAAGAGATCGGCCTGAAAATCAACCCTCTGGCCATCCTCTACTGCCTGCCCGGCGTGGGCAGCTACGTCGGCGGGGACGTGATCGCCGGGGTGCTGGTCAGCGGGATGCACAGGCGCAAAGAACTGGCTCTTTTCGTGGATATCGGCACCAACGCGGAGATGGTGCTGGGCAATAAGGACTGGCTGGTGGCCTGCGCCGGCGCTGCCGGGCCGGCCCTGGAGGGCGGCGTGGCGCGGGCGGGGATGCGCGCCGAACCGGGTGCGATCAAAAGCGTCCGGATCGATCAACAGAGTCGGCGGGTCCACTACCGGGTCATCGGCAACGGAAAACCGAGAGGTATTTGCGGCTCGGGGCTGGTCGATTGCCTGGCGGAGTTTTTGCTCTACGGGATTATTGACCGGTCCGCCCGCTTCCGGAACGGACGCGCTTCCTTTACCCTCGTTCCCGCCGCCGAATCGGCCACCGGCGAGGATATTACGGTTACCCAGGTGGATCTTGATAACCTGATGCGGACCAAAGGAGCCGTCAACGCCGCCCTGGAAACCCTCCTGGAGGGGGTGGGGCTCGGGATAGGCCAGATCGCGCGGTTTTACGCGGCGGGCGCTTTCGGCCAGTACCTGGATCCGGAGTCGGCCATTACCATCGGTCTTTTTCCCGATTTGCCCAGAGAAAGGATCGTCCGGCTGGGGAATAGTTCCGGAGAAGGGGCCAGGCAGGTGCTGCTTTCCAACCGGAAACGCCTGGAGGCAGAAGAAATCGTCCGGCGGATTACTTACTTTGAGCTGAACGCCAGCCAGCAGTTTATGAACAAATTTGCGGGGAGCAAGTTTTTGCCTCATACCAACCTGGATTACTACCCGACGGTGAAAGAAAAACTGAAGAAACGGGGAATAGCGTTGGATGATTAGAAAAGAGAAGCTATTTTCGAGGAGGTTTTGTTGAAATGAAAAAAGTAAAAGTTCTCTTTCACCTGAACGACCCGGGCCGGTGGCCAACGACGCTGCAGAACATCGGGAATCTCCTTAAAAATGTGGGGCAGCGCGGTGCGGACGTGGTGGTGGTGGCCAACGGGTCAGCGGTCGTTGCTTACGTTGCCGGGTACCTGGCGGCCGCCGGGGAAAGCGCTCCGGCGGGCGCAAGTTGCGGGTTGGCCAGAGGAGGGCTAATTGCGCAGATGAGAGAATTAGCCGGACAGGGGGTAAAGTTTACCGCCTGTCGAAATTCTCTCCAGATGCAGTCGATCGCGGAAGATGCCCTGCCCTCCTTTGTGCTGGTGGTTCCGGCCGGCGTAACAGAGATTGCCAGAAAACAAGCCGACGGTTACGCCTATATTAAACCATAGTAAGCATGCCATTGATCTAGTGCAACCAAGTTGAACGAGAAACATTTTTAAAAAGCTTATCGAGGCAGGGATCTGGGTGGAACCATAACTTTCCCCGCGGCGGGATACCCGAGCATTTTTTATTTTACTTGCATACGCCAGCAATAAAAAGAAACACTATTCATAGCGAACTAAAAGAAGAAGGTGCTGGCCATGCTTAAAATTAAGGATCGGATTATTCTTGGCGTGATTAGCGGTATTGTTACCGGCACCCCCAGTAAAATAATCAATTCCATGGAATATAGGGCAAATCTGACTGACGTAAAGTACGGTCATATTACCTCTAACCTTTTCCTGCCAAAAAGTGAAGTGGATGCCCCGGGAGCGAAAATCTTAGCGGCTCTGGCTAACCACGTCAACTCCAGTATCGTTGGCGTTTTAATTACTTACCTGCTCTCGCTGACGGGTCGCGATCAGGCAATGATTAAAGGTTTGGGCGTTGCCTCCTTTTCGTGGGTCATCATCTATGGAACGCTGTCCGAAAGGCTCGGCTTAAGAAGGAAAAGCAAAAGGCCGCTGACCCATCTTTTAAGTTTTTTAGATCATGTACTATTTGGCGCTTTATGCGGGCTTTTCATTTCTAAATGTGGTGATGATTCCCTGTTTCCGGATCCAAAAATGCCAAATGATAAACTTCAACTGCGTTTCCTTAGCCAACCCCGTCCGATCCAAAGCAATTGAGTATCGATCAAAGGCTGGGGACCCGGTGGAAAGACGAACCTGCGCCCGCTCCATCATTTCGTCATCGTGAGGATGATTGCGGGGCTGCGGCGGGGGTTTCCGGCGAGACTTGCCGGATGCGCTCAAAGCCCGCCCGCAAAAAGGTGCGGCTGGGGTTTTGCTCGCGGCGGGCTTTGTCGCTTCCTTCTTCCTCCCGGACAGGGAACAACTCTTGGACCAGGTCGGCTGAGGAAGTTGATGCTGACGGCTGACCTGCCCGAATGGGTGCTCGCGATGCTCAAGACCAGCAGGCGTCCGGTCTACCAAAGGGAACAGATCATCCCGGGGGCTGATCCTGACGGGTTGGCCGATCCAATTGACGCTACTGCCAGTTAAGGAATAGTCTCGATAATTTTATCAATTTCGTTGATGAAAGAGCGTACGGAGTCTCTTGCTTCTCTCGCCTCTTGCAAACTAAAGCTTCGGAAATCTTCGTAATCCGCCTCTGAACGCAAAGAGAAGATGGCCGAAAGCGTTTTACTGGCCGTTTTACTGATTATTCCGGTCTTGACAAATTCACGGTTGAAGTGCGAAATAACCCCGCTGTGCTTTGTGGAATCAAGCTTTTTGGTCGCCACGCCGCATGAAATGCAGCGTAATAATAACGGTTAGTGGCCCCGCTATAAAATTTCTTATTTAGGAGCTGGTCCCCCTCAAGAAAGGTTTTTTGGCCTTTTCTAACCGCCACCGGGATAACTCCTTGCTTACAACGGTCTACCTTCTTCTTGTAAAGACTTATAGAAAAGGGTTTCCCGGAACAAAGCGCCGGCGTAACGGTCTTTGGACATGATTATCGGAGCGATGACTACATCATGCTTTGAATTAATCTCCACTGCTGTTTCAATCACAGCATCTCTAATTTGCCTGCTTTCGTTTTGAACAACCAAAAGAACATCGATATCAGATTCGGGCGTAAATGTACCCCTAGCTACAGAACCGAAAAGACGTACATCAACGGGACGTACGTCATCGATCAAGAAAACAATACCGAATATCACGCCCGGTTTAAAGAATTTTTCACGGCGGTGCAAAAAGAAGATCAGATCTGCGCCGCCGGGGTCATGTGCGTCAAAGGCGACCGCAGCAAGGGGCCTTCCCAACAGCAGGACCCCGACCTTTACATAAGGCCAGGGAAAGGGAAGGACGGAGTCATAGAAGAAAGTGTTAAAGGCATCTCTCCTGTCAACTACTTTTTCGGGCAACCTTATTTTAATTTACAATTCCACTTGGTTACTTGCCTGTGGCAATTTAAACGGACCGGAGCAGGTAAAAAGCCATGATCACGGCCACAAACAGGATCGTGGCAGCCAGCAGCAGGTCCAGAGTGGCTGACGGCCGGTAGGTGCGCATGTCGATTTGTCTTTGGGTGATTTTAAAGCGGATTGTAGCCAGGACAATGATCAGGGCGGAAATAGCGATAAATAGAATGCCGAAAAAACCGGTGCAGGGTTCCGGCACCGGTCTGCCCGCCGGGGCAGCCGCCGGCAACGCGTCGAAGGATAACCGCATGAATAAGCTGAACTTTTCCATGACGAAGCCAAAGGCCAGGATGCCCACGCTGGTCCTGATCCAGGACAGAAAAGTGCGCTCGTTGGCCAGGTGCTCCCGGATGTGCAGGCGATCTCCCTTCGCCCCTGAATTATTACTCGCTTTGGATCCCGGTTCAGCGGGTTTTTCCATGGTTGCAAAAGCCTCCCTGCGCATGCATCTTACCAGGAGAGTTGCTGGTTGTCAAGATAACAACGTTTCCCCGCCCCAACATCTAATTTGCCTGCTTTATTTTTGCCCCTGGCTCAAGGACATTTTTTCGACAATCCCTGCATATATGATATCTTGGAGGAAGGTTTAACCCGCAGCCGGCGCCACGGAAAAAGGAGCCACTGGTGCCTTGTTATTTTCCAGGCGCGCTTGCAAATCCTTCAAACCAGGATAAGGGGGCGCAGCAGGCATGGCCAAAGGCAGGTTGAAAAAGGTTTTTCCGGGAGGCAACACCGGCCAGGGCTTTTATTCTTTCTATGATTACATTATTGACCAGGACGCCACCCGCATCTTCGTTATCAAAGGAGGCCCGGGGGTGGGCAAATCCACCTTCATGCGCAAGATCGGCGAGGAAATGCTGGAGCGGGGCTACGACGTGGAATTCCACTGCTGCTCGTCCGACAACGGCTCGCTGGACGGTGTGGTCATCCCCGCCATCCGGGTGGCTATGCTGGACGGCACCGCCCCGCATGTGGTCGATCCGAAAAATCCCGGGGCGGTGGACGAAATTATCCACCTGGGGGATCACTGGAACGAGGAGGGATTGCGGGCATCCAAGAAAGAGATTCTGGCGCTGAACCGGGAAATCGGCCGGCTTTTCCGGCGAGCCTACGCCTACCTGGCGGCGGCGCACCTTTTCCTGGAGGAGGTCCGGTCCTTTTACCAGGAAACGGGCGCCTTTAACGTGGGTGCCTTCGACCGGCTGGTGCTGGACCTGGCCCACGGGATCTTCACGGGCCGGGAGCGGCAGAGCGATAATCCCCGGGCGCGCCACCTTTTTG
>JBFMEJ010000056.1:0-7780 GCA_040753275.1 Bacillota bacterium | reverse complement strand
TAAAGAAGTCGACCTGGAAGGACGGCAAATGCGGGTCGATTTGCCCGCCGGGCTGCGGTAGGTGAGTGCTGTGCAAATCTACATTTTAACCCTTTTTCCGGAAATGTTTGCCGGTCCTTTTGACGCCAGTATAATTAAACGGGCGAAAGAAAAAGGGCTGGTCCAAATCCATCTGGTTAACATCCGGGATTTTTCCAAAAACAGGCACCGGACGGTGGACGACGCACCCTTCGGCGGCGGCGCCGGGATGGTGATGGCTGCCGAACCCGTTTTCGAAGCCATAGAATGGGTGCAAAGACAAAGCGGGCAAACCGGGCCGGTCGTTTTGCTCTCCCCGGCCGGGCAGCCGTTTAACCAGGCGCTGGCCCGGGAATTGAGCCGGGAAGAATTGCTGATTTTGATCTGCGGCCATTACGAGGGTATTGACGAAAGGGTGCGCGAGCATCTGGTCACCGCCGAAATCTCTATTGGCGACTATGTGCTGACGGGCGGCGAACTACCCGCCATGGTGGTGGTGGACGCGGTAACCAGGTTGATCCCCGGCGTTTTGGGGAGGGGGGCTTCCGTTGACGAAGAGTCTTTCAGTAATTTTCTTCTGGAATACCCGCAGTACACCCGGCCCCGGGAATACCGCGGGTATTCCGTACCGGAAATCCTTATCAGCGGCCACCACGGCCAAATCCGCGCCTGGCGCCGGCGGCAGTCGCTGCTGCGCACCCTGGAAAACCGCCCCGATTTGCTGCAAAAGGCTGAACTGAGCGCTGAGGACAGGCAAATATTGAAAGAGGTCCGGGAGCAGCTGCAAAGGCTGGACCTTAATGTTCCGTAGGCACAGAGGCGCAAAGGCGCAAAGGCACAAAGGCAAATAGGCACAGAGGCACAAAGGAAAGAAGGCACAAGGGGGGTACAGGGGCTCAGAGGGGCAAAGGTGCTGATGTACAAAGATGCGAAGACGCGGAACTAAGATTATTTTTGCCCCGGAAAGACAGCCTTAATTACTGCGCGGCCGTTCGTGGCGAGGAACATTGGGGAAACGCCAAACGAACGGCCGGCTTAAAATCTAATCGTCCACCGGCCTTAAATTTTTTTTCGAAAAGATAACCATAAACTGGAGGATTTAGTAAATGACGGTAGAATTAGTTTACCAGGAATATTTTTGAAGGGAGTTGATGAAGTATTGCTCGAACGTCATTGTGAGTTGGCGAGGGAAATGAAACTTTACGAAAAAATTGCCATTGATGAACTATCGGTCGACGACATCTCGTACTACCTTAAGCTGCGCCGGGAGTACGAGGAACTGCAAAGCCAGGTGGCCAACCTCATCCCTTCCGTTTTAGAAAAAATAAGAACTCTTTTGCGGCACGCGCAGGATAAAATTGCTGAACTGGCCGGGTCGGATTATCTTAGGCAGATAAATTATCCTTTTTTGAAAGAGCTTGCGGAAGTCACCGGGGAATTGGAAGCAGATGCGGAAAAAGTGGCGGCCGGGTGTTCCCGGCTGGAGGAAATCATCCGGCAGGGGCGGGAAAAAGATTTTGAGTATGCCCGGCAGCCGGCTCTGGAGGAAGCGGCCTGTGCCGTCGAGCCCGCCGCAGCCCCCGTCAATCCGGAAAACCAGGAGAGAAAAAACGGCGGCGAACAAAAGGTTAGCGTCTCTCCGGAAACTATTAAAAAGATCGAAATGATGGTTAAACCCAGGGAAACTCCCGGTAAGTCCTGGGCCCCGCTGGAAGAAAAGCAAAACGAAAAGGTAATTAAAATCGCTTCCCCCGAACCTAAAAAAATCCCTCCCAAAAGCAATAAAGACCGGGGCAAAAGATAACCCGGGATAAATAAAAGCCTGCCCTTGAGCAAAGGACAGGCTTTTTGTTGCCTTTATTTATCGCCGTTATCCACCGGCGGGGAATCAACCCGGCGAAAAGGCGTAACCTTGTTTTTCCGCCCCGATCTCTTGAGGGATATTTCCTCCTCGGTTACTTCCAGGTAAAAAACTTTTTCCGGGTAGCAGAGGACGGTGACCACTCCGCGCTCCGGCTCGGTAAGCCAGATCCCGCGGAATTCCAACATCTCCCCCAGGATGTCGATCTTGACCTTGCGGGGACCGTCCAATACTTCCAGTTCCCACCCCTGGATGCTGACTACAATTGTTTTTTGGGGTCGTACATTTTCCATGCCAAAAACACCTCCCGTTGGAAAGAACCGGGGCGCCCGCATTGATCAAAAGCAGGTCTTCCGGTCGTTTAAACGAAGCTATTATATCATACGGGAAAGGAGAAGGAAAAGGCAAGTGAAAAATGCCGACCGCTGAAAAAACGGTCCTTACCCGGGAAGACAAAAGGCCGGGGCAGGAACTCCCGGCCGAAAATAACTTATATTTTGTAGTTCATCCTATTTCACTTTGCGCTTGTTTGATTTTGTTTTATCGAGAACCTGGATTTGGATATCGTGAGTGGTAATTTTGTCCTCGATGCGTTGTAACCGCCTGGTATGGTCAGTCAGGGTTTCGGAGAAGAGCTTATAACTGTCAAAGAGGGCTCCAATCTTGTTAAAAGCCTCGTTTTCCAGGCGTAGTTCCAGTTTCGTAACAATTGTTTTGACTTCTTTGAATTCATTTTTCAATCCGTTAACTTCCGTCTTTATCCCCGCGACCTCGTCTTTTAATCCACTAACTTCCGTTTTTATCTCCGTTACTTCATTTTTTAATCCACTAACTTCCGTCTTTATCCCCGCGACTTCTGTGGCAAGGATATTAAGTTGCTGCATCACCAATTCTTGAAATTTCTCATTGTCCATAGTCGAGGCTCCTTTCGGAGAGCGCTGCAAAATGCGCTCCGGCTTCCCTCTTTTTTCCAGGGCTGCTGTCCCCGCCGCCGCAAGCTGTTACCCGCCGCCGCTTCCGGCGTTAAATCCTGAGCCGCTCGAGCCTGCTCACCCGCTCGGCGATCGGCGGGTGGGTGCTGAAGAGGCGGGCAAAGGTTTCCCCGGACAGGGGGTTGACGATAAAAAGGTGCGAGGTGGCCGGGTTAACCTGCATGGGAATGCGGCCGGCCGCCCTTTCCAGCTTCAGCAGGGCGCTGGCCAGGCCGTCGGCGCGCCCGGCGATGCGGGCGCCGGTGGCGTCGGCCTGAAACTCCCGCGTGCGGGAGATGGCCAACTGGATCAGGGTGGCCGCGATGGGAGCCAGGATGATCATCAGCAAGGTGCCGGCCAGACCCAAAAGGCCGCCGCCCTCTTCGTCATCTCTGCCCATGCCGAAGATCAGGCCCCACTGGAGCGTATTGGCGATCATGGTGATGGCGCCGGCCAGGGCCGCGGCAATGGTGCCCACCAGCACGTCCCGGTTCTTGATGTGGGCCAGTTCGTGGGCCAGCACGCCCTCGATTTCCGTCCGGCTGAGCATTTGCAGCAGGCCGTCGGTAACCGCCACGGCGGAGTTGGCCGGATTGCGGCCGGTGGCAAAGGCATTGGGCTGGGGGGAAGGGGTTCGGTAGACCCGCGGCATGGGCAAACCGGCGCGGATCGTTAAATTCCGGATGATCTCGTACAGCTCGGGTGCTTCGTGCTCTGCCAGGGGCTGCGAACCGGTCATGGCGATGGCAATCTTATCGCTGAAATAGTAGCCGAAAAAGTTCATGACCAGCGCGATGAGGAAGAATAACAGGGCCATCGATTGCCCGCCGATCAGGTGGCCGATCAGCACCAGAAAGACAGTCAGCAGACCCATCAATAACCATGCCCGGAAGTTGTTCATCTTGTACCAAAACCTCCCTTAAGAAACAGGAATTAGGGGTTAGGAATTAGGGATAGCCTGCAGCATATTATACCACACTGTACCTGGGAAAACAAGGTTTTCTGAACATTTGCGAATATTTCTCAGGGCAGCGGCTTTCCCCGCCGGGGCCCTATCTTCCGGCCCCGGCTTTCGAATTGCGCAGGGAGGGGAGGGATAAAAGGGGCTGCAGAACGGCGGCCAGCATGCCCGCCACGATGGCTGCGCCTCCCAGGATCTGCTGCGCGCTGAACGATTCGCCGCCCCACAGCCAGGCGGCTGCGCCGGCAAAAACCGGCTCCATGGTGAAAATAATGGCCGTATGGGTGGGGGAGGTGAATTTTTGCGCCCTGGTCTGGATGAGAAAGGCCAGGGAGGTGGCGGGAATGGCGGTGGCGGCCAGGGCCAGGATGACCTCCGGTGCCAGGCGCGGCGGGAACGTTTCCACCCACGGCGCCACGCCCAGGCTCAACAGCCCCACCAGGGCAATCTGCAGCACGGCCAGGGTGTAGCTGGAATGGCGGGGGGCAAACCGGCCCACCAGCAGAATATGCGCCGCGAAGCTGACGGCGCAGCAAAAGATGAGCGCGTCCCCGTAACTCATCCGCAGGCCGTCCCGCAGGGAAAGCAAGGCCAGCCCGGCCGTGGCGCTAACGACGCCGGCCAGCACCAGGCCCGGCGGCAGCCGCCGGCTGAAGACGGCCGCAAAAACCGGAACCAGCACAACAGACAGGCCGGTGATAAACCCGGCGTTGGAGGCCGCAGTGTACTGCAGCCCCACCGTCTGGAAGGCATATCCGGAAAATAAGGCAAGACCGATCACAGCGCCGGCCAGAAGGTCGCCCCGCGTGATCCCGGCCAAAAACCGCGGATGGATCACAACCAGGAAAAGGGCAGCCAGGAAAAAGCGAATGGCCAGGAAATAGTAAGGGCCGATGGCCTCCAGGGCGTCTTTGACGACGACGAAGGTAACGCCCCAAATGAAGGTTACCGCCAGCAGGGCAAAATCCGCCCAAAATTGCTGCCAGCGCGTTACTTCCGGCATTGGCCGCTCTCCTTTGCGAAAAAGACTGCTTTTTTATTCTTGCACTGGCGGCTCTTTTTTGTCAAGGGAAAGAAAAAACTTTGGAAAAACAGGACAGACCGGCAGGATTTTTGTCATCAATCAAGAAAATTAATTCTTCGGGTTGATTAACCAGAAGCCGAAAGGAGGGGGGACCGGGAACCGAGGCCGGTTGTTTATTGGCGGGATTAATTTGCGAAGGAGGTATATACTTTAGTGAAGACAAAGCGAATTTTTTTCGTTGTGCTGGTGCTTTTGACGGCGGCTGCCCTGCTGGCGGGCTGCGGCGGGGGCAAAGAAAAAACCCAGGCGGGTCAGCAGCAGGCCCAGCAGCAGCAGCAACAGCAGCAACAGCCGCAGCAGCAGGCCAAGCCCAGGCTGGTGGTGGCTTCGGATACCGCCTACGCGCCCTTTGAGTCGCTGGATACGGCTACTGGTAAATACGTCGGTTTTGATATGGACCTGATTAAGGCCATCAGCGAGGTCATGGGATACGATGAGCCCAAAATTGAAAGCATGGCTTTTGACGGCGTTTTGGCCGCTGTGCAGACTTCCAAGGTAGACTGCGCCATTTCGGCGATCACCATCAACGATGACCGTTTAAAGAAAATGAACTTTTCCAAGGCCTATTACAAGTCCGGCCTGAGCATCGTGGTAAAAGAAGACAACAATACCATCAAGAGCATTAAGGATCTCGAAGGAAAGCGGATCGCCGTGCAGGCCGCCACCACCGGGGCGGAGATGGCGAAGAGTGTTAAGGGTGCCAAGTTGACCCAGTTCGACCGGATCACGGATGCCCTCCTGGAAGTGAAAAAGGGCAGCGCCGACGCCGTCATCAACGATAACCCGGTAAGCCAGTATTACCTGACGCAGGAAACGGGCAAAGGGTTAAAGATTGTTGGCGACCTTTTAAGCAGCGAGTATTACGGCATTGCCGTGCCAAAAGGGAAGGACGAGCTGCTGAAAAAAATCAACGATGCCCTGGTAAAGCTCAAGGAAAGCGGCAAATTTAACGAGATTTATAAAAAGTGGTTTGGCGTGGACGCCCCTGCCGAATTGCCTAAGGATTATACGAGCGGGAAGTAAATCCGGGCCGGAAACAAAGGGGGAAGCATCCCGGGTTTTTGGGAAGGCGCGGGGCGCCCCCCTTCGGGGCGCCCCGCCCGCTTTTCTGAGCAGCTTTTCCTGGAGGTTGCCTTGCCTCAAGCAGGCGGTTAAATGTTACTTTGTTCCTGAATTGCTTGATTTTTGTTCCTGGCCGCCTCCTTTGTGCCTTTGGGCTGGTGTACTTTATGCCTTGAATTGTTTAAGAGGTGGACATATTTGGATTTCGATACTGTTATCCGGACTTTTCCAATTTTACTGATCGGCGCGACAGTTACCTTAGGAATCACTGTAGTTGCGGTTACCAACGGGTGCATCATCGGTCTTTTTGCCGGCCTGGCCCGTTTATCGAGAAATCGCCTGTTGAGCTTTCTGGCCACCTGCTACGTGGATTTTTTCCGCGGTACCCCCCTTCTGGTACAGATTTTCATCGTTTACTTCGGAATTCCCTACCTGCTCGATCTTTTTCAGCAGTACCTGAAGGCCCGCTACGGAATCCCGCCCTTTTTTGAATCAACGGCCATCGCTAAATTGTGGGCGGCCATTATCGCCTGCAGCTTAAACAGCGGTGCCTACGTTGCCGAAATTTTCCGCGCCGGCGTGCAATCCATCGAGCGGGGCCAGATGGAGGCCGCCCGCTCCCTGGGGATGACACACGTCCAGGCCATGCGCTACGTCATCCTGCCCCAGGCTTTCCGCCGGATCATTCCCCCGCTCGGCAACGAGTTTATTGCCATGCTCAAGGACACGTCCCTTCTTTCGGTAATCGGCTTCGAAGAATTAGCCCGCCGGGGTACGTTGATCGTGGGCGAAACTTTCGCCGTCTTTGAAATTTACATGACGGTCGCCCTTCTCTACTTGATGATGACCCTGTCCTTTTCCCGCCTGGTCGATTACGCCGAAAGGAGGTTAAAGACCCGTGATCGAAGTTATTAACCTCACCAAAAATTTCGGCCGCCTGGAAGTGCTGCGGCAGATCAACATGCGGGTCGCCGAAGGAGAGGTGGTCTGCATCATCGGGCCCAGCGGATCGGGGAAGAGCACGTTGTTGCGTTGTTTGAACTTCCTGGAAGTGCCGACCAGCGGGGAGGTTATCATAGACGGCTCCTCCCTCACTGATCAAAATACCAACATCAACGCGGTGCGGCAGAAGGTGGGGATGGTCTTTCAGTTATTCAACCTTTTCCCGCACAAAACCGCGCTGGAAAACGTCACGATGGGGCCAATCAAGGTGAAAAAGCTGCCCCGATCGCAGGCGGAGGAGTTGGGCCGCACCCTGCTGGCCAAAGTGGGCCTGACCGATAAAGCCGATGTCTACCCCCACCAGCTGTCCGGCGGGCAGCAGCAGCGTGTGGCCATCGCCCGCGCCCTGGCCATGCAGCCGAAGGTGATGCTTTTCGACGAGCCTACCTCCGCCCTCGACCCAGAAATGGTGGGCGAGGTGCTGGCGGTGATGAAGGATCTGGCCCGCGAAGGGATGACCATGGTGGTGGTTACCCACGAGATGGGGTTCGCCCGGGAGGTGGGCGACCGGGTGATTTTTATCGACGAAGGGCGGATCATCGAAGAAAACCGGCCGCAGGAAATCTTCACCCGCCCCCGGGAGGAGCGAACGCGCGCCTTCCTGAGCAAGATCCTGTAGTCCTGCCCTGCAAATAATGCCAGGTCTAAAGTTTCCCAGGCCCAAGGGCACAAAGTAAATATTCCCGGTTGTCCATACCTGTATCTCTCTCTGTGACTTTGTACCTCTGCGCCTTGTGATCTTGCCTCTGTGCCTCTGTTCCTCTGTGTCACATGTTTTTTTAAAAGGGGGCCTTGGAGTTTTGCTGGGAACACTCATCAAC
>JBFMEJ010000055.1:0-7932 GCA_040753275.1 Bacillota bacterium | reverse complement strand
CGGGGGACTTGTTGTTCCCCATGCTGGCGGTAAACAATGCGCTGATGAAGTACCTGTTCGATAACCGGTACGGAACGGGGGAGTCGGTTTGGGCGGGCCTGATGCGGACAACCAACCTGCTGGTGGCCGGCAAAACGGTGGTGGTTTTCGGCTACGGCTGGTGCGGCAAGGGCGTGGCCCGGCGCGCTGCCGGACTGGGGGCCAGGGTGGTGGTATGCGAAGTTGACCCGGTCAAGGCCATTGAAGCGCACATGGACGGTTATCAGGTCATGCCGGGCGAGCAGGCCGCTGCCGTGGGAGATATTTTTATTACGGTGACCGGCTGCCGGGACGTTCTCAACGAGCGCCACTACCGCCGGATGAAAGACGGCGCCATTTTGGCGAACGCCGGCCACTTCGACGTGGAGATCAGCAAGCCCGACTTAAGCAGGCTGGCCGCGGCGCGCCGGGTGGTCCGGCAAAACGTTGAAGAATTCACCATGCCCGACGGCCGGCGCCTTTATCTTCTGGCGGAAGGCCGCCTGGTCAACCTGGCCGCCGGCGACGGCCACCCGGCGGAAATTATGGACCTGTCCTTTGCCCTGCAGGCCCTTTGCGCCCGGTATATCTGCCGGCAGAAAGGGAAGCTGGAAAAGCGCGTTTACCAGGTGCCGGAAGAAATTGACCGGCGGGTGGCCGAACTGAAACTACAGTCCCTGGGAATTGAAATCGATCGTTTGAGCAAGACTCAGGAAGAATACATTTTTTCGGCCGGATGAACGAAACCTGCCGGAGGCGGAGGGAAAAGGAAAATGTCCATTGCTGCGGAAAAAATCAGGGAACAGGTGGCCCGGTACGGCCTGCGCATGGCTTCCTGCGGTCTGGTGGCCGGCACGTGGGGGAATATTTCCGCGCGCGTCCCCAAAGAAGAGCTGTTTGTGATCACCCCCAGCGGGCTGCCGTATCATGATCTGGCCGGCAAGGATATGGTCGTTTTAAACCTGCAGGGAGAAGTAGTGGAAGGGGAACACCGGCCTTCCACCGAGTATCTGCTCCACCAGGCTATTTATCAGGCCAGGCCGGACGTCAACGCCATCGTACACACGCACAGCATCTACGCCAGCGCCCTGGCCGTGGCCCGGCAGCCCATCCCGCCGATCCTGGAGGATCTGGTGCAAATGGTCGGCGGGGGGGTGCCGGTAGCCCCTTACGCCCGGGCGGGCACCCCGGAACTGGCGAAGGTCGCCGCCGAAACCCTGGGCCCGCTGGGGGCGGTGCTGCTGGCCAACCACGGAGTGGTGGGTGTGGGGAGAACCCTGGAAGAAGCGCTCATTGTTTGCCAGATTGTCGAAAAATCAGCCAACGTGTACGTCTGGGCCAGCCTGGCCGGTGAACCCGTTCCCCTGGCCGCGGAGGAAATTAAAGCCTTGCGGGAGAACTATTTGCAAAGCTATGGCCAGTATTTCTTACGGAGCGCGGGGATGCGGAGCAAAACTGGCGGCCCCCCCTAGAAAACAGGGATTAGGGAGCGGGGAGGAGGGGTTTTGGGCCTTTGTGCCTGGTATTTTCGAAATGGTATAAGCTATTTTCGAGGGGGAGGTAATATTTGAATATCCTGATTAAAGGGGCCACCATAATCACCATGGAATCCCCGGAAGCAATCATTCCAAACGGAGTAATCGCCGTTGCCGGCCCGCGGATCGTTTACGCAGGCAAAGAAAGCGCGCTGCCCGGGGACTTTCAGCCGGAAAAAATAATTGACGGGACAAACATGGCCGCCCTGCCCGGTTTCGTGAACTGCCACACCCACGCTGCAATGACCCTTTTCCGCGGCTTTGCCGACGACCTGCCCCTGATGCAGTGGCTGGAAGAAAAAATCTGGCCGCTGGAGGCCGGCCTGAAGAAGGAGGACATATATTGGGGCACGCTTTTGGGCTGCGTCGAAATGATTCGTTCCGGCACGACCACCTTTGCCGACATGTATTTCCACATGGGGCAGGCGGCCCGGGCGGTGGAAAAGGCGGGCCTGCGGGCCAGTTTGTCCCGGGGGATGATCGGCACGGCGCCGGGCGTCGGGGCGGGGGAGCTGCCCCCGCTGGAATACAGCGTGGAATTTGCAAAAAAGTGGCACGGGGCCGCCGGCGGGCGCATCACCGTTATGCTGGGTCCGCACGCTCCCTACACCTGTCCGCCCGATTTTCTGCGGCGGGTGATTGAGATCGCCCGCGAGTTTGGGCTCGGCATCCACATCCACCTGGCGGAAACGGCCGGTGAAGTGGATGACATGAAGCGCCGGTACGGGATGACCCCCATTCAATTGATGGACGAACTGGGCCTGTTTGCACTGCCGGTGCTGGCCGCTCACTGCGTGCACCTGGAGGAGCAGGACATCGAAATTCTGGCCGCAAAACAGGTGGGAATTGCCCACAACCCGCAGAGCAACCTGAAACTGGCCAGCGGCATTGCCCCGGTGGCCAGGCTGCTGGCGGACGGCGCGGTGGTGGGCCTGGGCACCGACGGTGCGGCCAGCAACAACAACCTGGACATGATCGAGGAAATGC
Source organism: Bacillota bacterium (assembly GCA_040753275.1). Taxonomy (GTDB): domain Bacteria; phylum Bacillota; class Desulfotomaculia; order Desulfotomaculales; family Nap2-2B; genus JAIMBK01. The sequence goes on along the minus strand of JBFMEJ010000055.1, from coordinate 5,392 downwards.
GTACGGCCGCTCTGGTGCAGAAAGCAGCGACCGGGGATCCCCAGGCCCTCCCCGCATTTACGGCCCTGCAGATGGCTACGGTAAACGGGGCCAGGGCGCTGGGGCTGGGGGGAGAAATCGGCCTGCTCAAGCCCGGTTACCGGGCGGACATCATTCTGGTCAATTTGCACAAGCCCCACCTGTACCCCCGGCACGATCCGCTGGCCCACCTGGTTTACGCCGCGCAGGGAGCCGATGTGGAGACGGTTCTGGTGGACGGCCAGGTGTTGATGGAGAACCGGAAATTGCTCACCGTCGATGAAGAAGAAGTGCTGAGCCGGGCCGAGGAATGTGCGCAAAGGCTGGTGAAGCGCCCAAAATAACAAGGTGGTTCTGGCGGGGGGTGGTGAAGCTCTTCAAGAAATTAACCGCCCGGGCGTAAACTTCCCGGGCGGCAAGATGCGAAGAAGAAAAACCGGGAAATTAAAAGTGGGCAAGACCGGCCTGCTTTAACTGCCGGTAAATAAACGCGCGGGCGTCTTCAGCGGGCTCTTCCGCTAACAACTCCAGACGCATGAGATCAGGCGCCAGCCGCGCCAAAAAAATGCCCTGCTGTTGCCGCTCGATGACCAGGTAAAGGTGCTTTTTCTGTTCGACGGGGACCGCGTAATCGCCTTTGGGGGTTATGTATACGGGGATAATATCCCGGTTGTCCAGGAAAAATTCCACCGCCTGGTCAATTGTGGTCATTCATTATCCTTCCCAAATAGCAGGCAAAAAGGCACAAAGTAAAATATGCCCGAACGTCTGAACATTTCCCTTTGTGCCTTCCCGCCCTGTACTTTAGTGACTCTGTGTTTATTGATGACCGCCGACCGATATCATCCGCCGGCAGATTTATTATATCTTTTTCAGGACAAAAAGGCAAGTCTCGTTTATTTTGGATATTTTGGACCGGTACCGGGTAAAGGAGGTTTTGGATAATGGGGCAAATCCGCGCCGTCAGTCCGGTTAAGCTGCTGGCGGGATTAATCACCGCTGATTTAAGCCTCCTGGAAGCAGTAAAAGAGCGCCTGGAAAAGGAATGGGGACCGGTTGACAGCGAAAGTGACGTCATGGATTTTACTTATACACGTTATTACGAAGCAGAAATGGGCAGCCCGCTGTACCGCAGGTTTCTCAGCTTTCAAAAGCTGATTGATCCGGGCACCCTGGCCGAAAAAAAAGTTTTTACCAATTCGTTAGAAAGCGAATTTGCCCGCGCAGGGGGAAAGCGGACAGTCAATATCGACCCTGGTTATCTGGCGCCGGCCAAGCTGGTTTTGGCCACCACCAAAGATCGTTCCCACCGGATCTACCTTGGGCAGGGCATCTATGCCGAAGTCACTCTTCTTTATTATCGCGGAAAATTCGAACCTTTACCCTGGACCTACCCTGATTACCGGACTGAGGCATACCGGGAGTATTTCGCCCGGGTGCGGGAAATAATTTTGCGGCAGGAAAAAGGATTTTTGCCGGGGCGTGGCGAAGACTCTTGATTAGACCAGGAACCCGGATCAAGAACCCGAAAACTTTCGGGAATATTCCCGACCTGGCCGGTTTTTCATTTGAACAGCTTGCAAAGTATTCAGGGTGATCCTGCTTGAAAATAATCATCGAGCCGGCGCGTCTGCTGGCGGCGCTGTCACTGTGCCTGGACTTTTCCCACCGCGGGTTAAACCGCCACCACCAGCGGGTGGCGATGATCGTCCTCAGTCTGGCGGAAGAACTTGGTTTGAGCCGGGAACTAGCAAGGAGCTGGCTTTAGTATACACGGTAAACAATTTGTATACATACATTCCGGGATTGAGTAAACAAAAAAGTATTTAAATTATTAATAATTAGGCCTTTTAAAAGATGGTATGAATTTTGCATAATCGACTGTCAGGAAGGGTATTATTTATTTTTATGGAAATTAAAGAAAAAAATTCTAAAACGGAGGTTGAAGCGATGGCGGAAGTTAAGCCGGAAGAACTTAAAATGATCAGCGAAAGCAAGCTTTATTACCCGGACCCCGAAATGACCAGAAAAACCGATCTGGGCAGCGTGGACGCTTTTAATGCCCTCTTACGCCGCTCCTGGGAGGATCCGGCCGGTTTTTGGGCGGACGTGGCCGGCGAGCTGTCCTGGATCAAACCGTGGGAAAAGGTAATGGAAGGAAAGCTCCCCCACTTTAAGTTTTTTGTAGGCGGAGTGATGAACCCCTGCTATAACCTGCTGGACAGGCACGTCGAGAAGGGGGCCGGGAACCGGCTGGCACTGATCTGGGAAGGAGAAAAATACGAAACGAAATTTTACACCTACCGGATGCTCCTGGCAGAAGTGAGCAGGTTTGCCAACGTTTTGAAAGGTTTTGGCCTGAAAAAAGGCGACCGGGTGGCCATCTTCATGCCGAACCTGGCGGAAACGGTGATTGCCGTACTGGCCTGCTACCGGCTGGGGGTGCTCTTCAATACCGTTTTTTCCGGTTTTTCCGTGCGGGCTTTAAGAGACCGGCTCATCAACTACGAGCCCCAGGTAATCGTTACCTGTGACGCCGGTTACCGGCGGGGGAACCTGATTCCCTTAAAAGCCAAAGTTGACGAAGCGATTGAAGGAATTGAAGGAATTAAGGCGATCGTTGTGGTCAACCGGGCCGGCATTGAGATTAAAATGCAGGAGGGCCGCGACTACTGGTGGGATGAACTGGTAAGCAAGGCCAGCATTGAGTGCCCGCCCGAACCGATGGAGGCCAACGAGCCGGGCCTGGTTTTCTACACCAGCGGTACCACCGGAAAACCAAAGGGGATTGTGCATTCCAGCGTCGCTTTCGTGGTCAACAACTACGTTTACGCCAAATACCACATGGATCATCACCCCAATGACATGTTCTGGTGCACGGCCGACATCGGCTGGCTGACCATGCACATCTGGGGGATCGCCGGCGCTCTGATGAATGGTGTCACCACCATCTTTTACGAAGGCGCCCTGGATTACCCGAAGCCTGACCGGTTCTATCAGTTCATCGATAAGTACCGGGTAAATAAACTGTTTACCGCGCCCACAGCCGTCCGAATGTTGATGCGCTACGGGGAAGACTACATGAAACCCTATGACCTGTCCTGCCTGGAAGTAATGTCCGTGGTGGGCGAACCGTTCAACCCCGAAGCCTGGCTCTGGGCTTACGAGAAGCTGGGAAACAAAAAAATGTGCATCAACAACACCTGGGGCCAGACAGAGACGGCCGGCTGCCCGCTGGCCGGCGCAGCCTGGCTGACCGCCATGAAACCCGGCTCCTGCGGGATTCAGTTCCTGGGCGCCGAACTGGACGTGGTTGACGAAGACGGCAACCCGGTGCCCCCGGAGACTCCCGGCAACCTGATCATCAAGCGAGCCATCCCGATGATGGTGCGGACATTGTGGAAAGAGCCGGAAAGGTATATCCAGGAGTATTTCAGTCAGATCGAAGGCTGCTACTTTACCCACGACGCGGCCATCAAGGATAAAGACGGGCATTTCTGGGTCACCGGGCGGATTGACGACGTTTTCAACGTGGCCGGCCACCGCTTGAGCACCATGGAAATGGAAAGCGCCGTCATCCAGGTCGAGGGAGTGGCCGAAGCGGCGGTAATCGGCGTGCCGGACGAAATCAAGGGCCTGGTCCCGGTTATTTTCGTGACCCTGCGCCAGGGTTACGAACCCAGCGCCGAGATGGAAAAGAAGATTAAGGAAAGCATTATCGAGAATATCAGCAAGATTGCCGTTCCGAAAACAATTTACTTTACGAACGTCATGCCCAAAACTCCCAGCGGGAAAATCATGCGCCGGCTGCTCAAGGAAATCGTAGTGGAAGGCGATATCAAGGGGGACATCACCGGCCTGGAAGATATCGGGGCGGTCGAAAAAATCAAGGAAATCATCGCCGCCAAGAAGTAGCAAAAAACAAAAATATAAAGGAGGAGATCAGCGAATGGCCAACGTTGTTCACAACATGACAGATTACGACAAAACGTACGCGGAATTCAAGTGGGAAGTACCCGAATATTTCAACTTCGCCGGGGACATTATCGACAAGTGGGCCCAGGATCCGAATAAGCTGGCCATGTGGTGGGTTGACGACGCCGGGAACGAGGTGAAAAAAACTTTTCTCGATTTCAGCATCGCCTCCAAAAAGTTTGCCAACGTGTTGACGCAGCAGGGGGTGAAGAGGGGCGACGTGGTGATCGTCATGCTGCCCCGTTACATTGCCTGGTGGGAGATTTTTATCGCCTGCCTGCGGATGGGCGCGCTCATCGCCCCCGCGACCACCCAGCTGACCCCCAAGGACATTCAGTACCGGGTGAATACGGCCGAAGCGGTCTGTTTTATTACCGACAATGCCAATGCTCCTAAATTAGAGGAAGTGCAGGCGGAATGCCCGACGCTGAAGGTGAAAATAGTCGTCGGCGGGACAAGGGACGGCTGGCTCGCGTACGAGGAGGCAATGGCCGCTGCGTCCGGTGAATTCGAAACGGCCAGGACCAGAAGCGACGAGGACGCCATCATTTACTTTACTTCCGGGACGGTCGGCTACCCCAAAATGACCCTGCACACCCATTCTTCCTACCCGATCGGGCATATGATTACGGGCAAGTTCTGGATTGATTTAAAACCGGAAGACCTGCACTGGAACTTAAGCGATACCGGCTGGGCGAAGGCCGCCTGGAGCAGCTTCTTCGGCCCCTGGTACTGCGGCGCCGCCCAGTTTGTCCACCACAGCATGCGTTTCGATCCCCGGAAGACCCTTGAGCTGCTGCAGAAATACCCCATTACCACTTTGTGCGGAGCCCCCACCAACTACCGGATGATGGTCCTGGAAGATTTAAGCCAGTATAAGTTTCCTACCCTGCGCCACTGTGTCGGTGCCGGCGAACCGCTCAACCCCGAAGTCATCGAGGTCTGGAAAAAGGCCTTCGGGTTAACGATCCGCGACGGCTACGGGCAAACGGAAACTGTTTTGCTCTGCGGCAACTTCCCCCCCATTGAACCGCGCTACGGGTCGATGGGCAAACCTTCGCCCGGCTTTGACGTGCAGATCATCGACGAAAACGGGAATATTTTGCCGCCGAATACCGAGGGGGATGTGGCGGTTCGGGTCAAACCGGAAAGGCCGGTGGGGCTTTTCAAGGAATACTGGAAGGATCCTGAGCGGACGGCTTCCGTTTACCGGGGCGACTGGTACGTTACCGGCGACCGGGCCTACAAGGACGAGGACGGTTACCTATGGTTCGTAGGCCGGGCCGACGACGTGATCTTGACTTCCGGTTACCGGATCGGGCCGTTCGAGGTGGAAAGCGCCCTCATTGAACACCCTGCCGTGGCTGAGTCGGCGGTGGTTTCCAGCCCGGACGAAGTA